>DATGGW010000238.1:0-6826 GCA_035308345.1 Ktedonobacteraceae bacterium
TGAGTCAGATTTCACCACACCAGGCGCTAGAGCTTATCCATCGAACGTGCTGCTCATTCATGGCTTCGCCGGCACACCCGCGAGCGATTTCGCAGGGCAACTGCCGGTCTTGCGCCAGCGCTACCGGGTGGTTGCGCCTCACCGGCACGGCTATGGGCGTTCCACCCATCGCCAGGCATACGCCCTGACCTTCTATCACGATGACGCGCGAGATCTGGCGGGTTTGCTAGACGCGCTGCATATCGAACAAGCGCTGGTGTCAGGCTTCAGCGATGGCGGGATTGTCGGCCTTTTGCTCGCAGCGCTCTTTCCACGGCGTGTAAGGGCACTGGCAGTGATGGGCGCGCAGCCATCCATTAACGCGCAGAACGCGGCTGACATTCGGCACTGGTTGCTCGAAAAGCCGCTGCCTGAGGAGTGGCAGGCGGAACTGGCGACGCTGCACGGCGAACCCTACTGGCGTTCGCTGCCCTCCATGTATGTCGAGGGTCAGGATGCGCTCGTTGCGGCAGGGGGCATCATCATCAACGATAAAGAGCTGGCAAGCATTACCTGTCCCACGCTTATCATGCACGGCAAGCGCGACCGCATTGTTCCCTGCGATTATGCATCTGTCTTACAGACAAAGATTCCTGGTTCCGAGCTACTCTTGTTCGATGCAGGACACGCGGCCCACCTGCGCTGCGAACAGGAATATACTTCGGCTGTGATGGACTTCTTTGGCAAGCACGACCATTGACGACCATCCAGGGCGGGAATCAAGAGCACGCCCCTACCCTATACGTCAGTATGTACAGATATATCCGTCGTATAGTAGGGGCGACCCTTGCGGTCGCCCTATTGCGGCGCCTATTGCGCCGCCCCGGCCAGCCGCAACTCTCTCTCGTTCGCAATTTTCTTACGCAATCGTAAAAACATTACGAGACAGAGCAAGAGAGCTTCAGCAGTAGCGGAGCCGGTGGTGGCAAGAGGAATCGCGAGGATCGCATTCGTCCCGGTACAAATGGTTAACAGGAAAAGGATCAGCCCGATATGCGCCGCAACATTAAAAATGTTGGTGAATAGCGGAGTGAGCGCGTCTTTCATGGCATAGAAAGTGCGAGCAAGCAACTCGCCGACAATCACACCCGGCAGGCCCAGGGCGTAACCAATCAGGGCCAGCGAGGTTAAATCGCTGGAATGCTTATCGAACGCGCCATGCTGGAAAATAATATGAATGAGGGGCATACTGAGAACACACAGGGCCAGCATAGTTGGTATGCCCAGCATCAGCGCTCCCCCGACAAGCTTCAGCACCAGGCCGCGCAAACGACCGAAATGCCCGCGCGCGACCAGGGCGGATAACTGCGGCAATGCCGCCTGCGCGATCGCCTGCGCCATCAATGCTACTGGCAGATTGTAAAGCAAATAGGCATTATGCTGCGCGGATAGGCTGGCCTGGTCGGGAAGGTAAGAAGCAAAGGCGGTGTCAATGATAAAAGATGTAGAGCCAATAAAAACAATGACGGCATTGGGACCAAGCAGGCGCATCACCTGGCGTAAGCCCGCGTCTCTAATATCCCAAACGAAGGAATAGCGCAGCCCCTGTTTGACAAGGCCCGGTATTTGTACAACCACCTGGAACGCGGCAGCCGCCAGCACGCCGTAGGTCGGGCCGTAAATACCTACACCTGGGATCGCTAATGTAAAGAGCAACCCCCCAATTAGTCCGAAATTATAGACGGCAATGGATAGCGCGGGCAGCAAAAACTGGCGTTTACTGCTCAAAACAGCGGTAGCCACAGTGCCAAGCCCCAGAATGAGCGGCTGTACCAGCATGACTCGCGTCAGCGAGGTTGTTAGCTCCTGCACAGGGGCTGAATAGCCCGGCACAAGAAAATGAGCCACAAATGCAGGCGCAAAAAATTCACCTGCCAGCAAGACAAGCACAAGCGCAACCAGCATCACATTAAAAACCAGGCTTACCAGGCGCCATGCCACCTGCCGTCCATGGTCTTTGTCGAAAGAAATAAAAACAGGAATTAACGCGTTGCTCAACGCGCCGCCCGCGATCAGGTTAAAGAGGAAATCCGGCATGCGGGAAGCCGCATAGTAGGCATTGGCAGCGGCGCTTGTGCCAAAGGCCGCATTGAATATGCTCTGGCGGATCACTCCCAGGCCGCGTGACGCAATATAGGCCATCATGAGCAGTGCAGCCGCTTCTGCAATGCTAAAACGTCGTTCGGATATTTCGCGGCCCAGGCGGAAATTTACCAGGCTAAAGCGAAAGCGAAATATTCCAATCCCAACCTGTGGACCCTGACCTGCTTCCTCATCATCTAACAGGTCTTCCTCTTCAACAGATGAGACCGCCGATATCTCCAGCTCAGGATTAGCCGCCGAGCCTACCGTTGTCGACGTATCTTCTGAATGTATCAATTTGTTTGAAATAGCCCGCTTCTCCTCTTGCCTCTGGTCCAGCGTCAATGATTGTTGCTCATTATACCAGTACACAGCATAACGGTCAGCATTTTGTACAGAAAGTACTGATCGATTGATTTAAAAGTCTCTTGCGATCACCATGCCGTCTAATCTATCCTGGCCTTGCTCTGTAGCCTATACAACGATTATCGACTTGCATTATCGCATCCAATCGTTAATGCGTGATGAATGTGATTACACCCGGCCATGTCAACACGCCAAAGTTGGTGATTCCCCATAAGTCGTCGAGGCGACGTGAGTCGGGTCTGTCGGACGACTTCGCGCTCTAAATGCTTCCAAGTTGATCATGCGGTAAGTGTTTCAACTCCCTCACTTTGTCACAGGTAGTCTCGCTACGAGTGGCTCGGCCTCCACCTCTTTTGATCAAACTCGCCCATCCGGCTTACTTGACTTTTGCTCACTGATTGGACTATAATCCAATATATGACTAAGCATCACCATCCTGGTCTGCGATCGGTCCATCGAGCACTGGCGGACCCCATGCGGATTCGCTTGCTCGAATGTCTGTGGGGGCGACCCCAATCCGCCAAAGAACTGGCAGCGTGGGTCGGCATGGCACCTGACCGGCTCTACCACCACCTAGCCCAACTCGAAGAGGCCAGGCTGATTGAGATTGCCGAGTACCGCCGCCTTCCGGGGGGCAAGGTCGAACGGGTGTACCGACCAACGCCCGTGGAGCCACCCGGCGACGAGGCGACCCCGCTTGAGTTCGCTGAGTTTCTCGGCGTCATGCTTGAGGCCACCCGAGCCGATATTACCGCGGCAAGTATAGCCAAGGAAGCAGGGGAACGACGAGAGATCACGCTCCTGCGGACCACGGTGCGCTTGTCGGAGGCGCAGCTAGTCATCTTACGAGAACGCCTGCTCTCCCTCGTGCGCCAGGCGCAAGAAGAGCCAGACGACGAAGGGGTCTGGACACGCGTCGTCGTGACCCTGGTCGATCTGCAGGATCGCGGTCAACCGACCAGCGCCGGAGATCCCGCATGATCTGGCTCAGGCGAGCGGTGTGGTGCTGAGCATCCCTGTGAAAACCAGACATTTGAACACTCCCAATGGAGGTCGAATTCTATGTCATTGCAAATGGAACATCGAGGCTTTACCATCGGACGGCAGGTAGGCGTGTGCGGACGCTGGACGCGTTTCGTGCTTGGCCTGCTGGGACTCGTCTATATTGGAACGCAAGTTGTGCATCTTGGACTCTCCGCAGTGCTGATCGAAAGACTCGCCGGCAGTTTGCTGCTGACCACGGCCCTGTACATCGTCCTCTTCTGGCTCCTTGGCGAGCGGGTGTCGCAGCCCTGGCTGCGTACGGTGATTTTCTGGCTCCCCGCCGTGTTCATTCTCCTGCCTGGGGGCTGGGGGCTGGGAGATCTCCTGTACTGGTCTGTGGCCTGTCTGCTCACGGCGCTCGTGTCCTATGGTGGCTGCGAGGTGGTGGCGTTGCCCAGCCTCCTCTTTCGGCGCTATTCCACAGTCTACTGCCCGCTCAATGCCATCGACCTGATCGAGCGCCGCTACACGCGCCCAGGAAACGAAGCGGAGGATCAGGGCTGAGATCGTCACAGGGTCAGCAAGCTCAATAGTGATAAAATCAACGCAACCAGCAAATCGGCACAGTGAATTTGACATCAGCCACCAGTGCTTCAAAGTCTTTGCGCTGATGGTTATGCGTGACGATGCGGCGCGAGATGCGCCAGAGCCATTCAATGCGATTGGCATCCGGGTCGTAGGCAGGCGTATAGACCAGAGAGAGCTGATCAGAGAGTTCGGTCAGCATGCTGCGCACGAGCAGGGACCCTTTCGCTGTGTGAGTTTTGAGATTGTCCGCAATGATCATCGCCACGCGCCCACGCGCCTTCGAACGAGCCACCGCCGCACGCACCTGGTCGCAAAAGACATCAGCTGTGCGTCCCGTCGCAATCCTGCCGTCAAACTAGCCATCTCGCCAGTCCACCAGTCCAAACCCGTAGGCTTTCCGGTTATCGCCTGGCGCTTCGATGAATCGTTGGCCGCGCCGACCTTTGAGGCTCCAGAGGCGGGTGAGGGTTGGGTGAAAGGCAAACTGCACCTCGTCCGGGCCGCGTAGAGATCGGCTCGCGAGAGCCTCGCCAGCAGTTCGGGTACGTCGGCGGGAAGCTGACTCCACAGATCAGCCTCAACCAAGTCCTTCACGGGGAGAGGATCAGGTCCTGTGGCACCTGCCATCAACACCTCTCCCCGCAATCTTTTCCCACATAATCGGCCTGCTCTCCGGCTTTGCACCGCAGGGTCCACGTCGGGCGCGAGGCCTCCGTAGCCATGGGCATGCAAGTACACCCGCACCGTCTCCTCGGTGACCTGGATGCCGGTGTGCTAGCCTAAGTACGGAGGCTCGCACCTGGGTGGTCCAATTGGCTGTGTCCTGTCCGACTTCATGTGGGTCCAACTCAATGATGCGCAGCAATTCGGCTTCCCACGCTGCTGTGATCCATCGCTCTCGACCGGGCGGGACCTGTCGAGGGACCGCGTCCAGCCCTCCGGCTAAGAAACGGTTGAGTACTCGGGCGACCGTATCTTCACTGCGCAGCACCATGCGCGCAATCTGCGGTACTTTGTACTTTTGCTGAGCCAGCAGAATCATTTGATAGCGCGTCCGGCTCTCCACATTGGGCGTTTCTTCATACCGCTGACGCAGTTCGGCAAGGGTTGCTAGATCTAACCGGGGTAAGGTGATTGGGGCTGTCACACATCGCTTCCTTTTCTTCACTCTTCCACACGCTTTTCCTCATGGTATCATTACCCCGCAAGTCTTGCCTGGAAGCATTTAGATTCTTCGCTGCGCTCAGAATCTCTGGCAGACTTCTGGGGAATCACCAGATACAAGCAGCCATGGCGAATACGTCAAAATCGACATGACCTGTGTTTATATTGGTGAAGATGCGCGTATTGCTCTAGCCTATTTGCGCTATCCTGAACTGTGCCTGCTTGCCCTTGACTGCAATGTCAGGTACAGTGTGCTTGTGTACAAAACCCATCCATGTATTTAGATTTTGTAGAGCGAGGATGTATAATGTTCTCTTCACCTGATTCGCGTGTGTCTCAACCGTTGACCGGTGGCAGTGATACGCCAAATACCACTGATAAATTACCCTCCACAATCTCGACCGCGCCGCTGACTACACAGTATACAAGCGTTAAAGTCCCAATCGTCATTCCGGCTTCAATCAGGCGCGTGCGGACTTCCTCCCCACAAACATCCACTCCACACAGACGTCGCTTTGTACTGCCAGGAGTTTTGTTAGGCAGCATCCTGATTATCATGCTGGCTTCGTTGTTCGTGGTACCGCTTGGCAATAGCCAGCACACAACTACCATTGCGCAGGATATCGGCAGCTTGTTCCTTAACTCACAGGCAGGCGCAATCGTTACGTCACAACAGGCCGTCTCGACTACCGCAAACGCCTTAACCAGCGGTGACAGCAGCGGGTCATGCCGGGGTACCGACATCTGGAGTACCTGCGCGACCTATATCACGGCGAGTGGATTACAGGGAACCGGTCAGATGCAGCGCCCAATCATAGGGGCCGTAATCACACAGTATTTTGGGCATCCAGAATACCAGCTCTGGTGCGGCTGCTGGAAACCGCACACCGGTATCGACCTGGCTGCCCCTTATGGAACACCCATCATGGCAGCAGATACAGGGCAGGTCATCTGGGTGGGGTGGGATTGGTCGGGCCTCGGCTGGGCGGTCAAAATCAATCACGGCTATTATACTGCCACCATCTATGGGCATATGGATCATTATATTGTGAAGGTTGGTCAGAATGTGACCAAGGGGCAGGTCATCGGCTATGAAGGAAGCACAGGCGCATCGACAGGGCCGCACGTGCATTTTATGGTACTCATTCACAATGTATGGGTCGACCCACTGCTCTACGTGCAGCTTCCATAGAATCAAGAAAGGCTGGTTTTATGCACCAGCCTTTAGTTAACAAACCTTATCGAAACTACGCTGTAGCGGTACCCTTTGGTCTGCGGCGGCTAATGGAACCACCTTTACGCCCGGCGGCCTGGGCCTCTTCGCTGGTCCATTTGTGGGCAGTACCAAGAGCATGAGCCGCCTTGCCACCTTTGCTGGCAATTTCACGTTTTTTCTCAGAAGTCATAGAGGCGAAGCCTCGACCTCGACCTTTTCTTAATTGCATGTCTGGTTCTCCTTGTTAATTAACTTGTGTTTGTCTACCATGAACACAGTAACGTAGTCAAAGTATCCATAAACTAAGCATAACAGCATGCTGCGAGAAAGCACAAGTCAACAATAAAAAACTCATCATTTTTTAATGTTCACTAATCTCATTTTTAG
>DATGGW010000239.1:0-8080 GCA_035308345.1 Ktedonobacteraceae bacterium
CTACTTGCAAGAATACTACGTTATAGCTTACACTTGAGGTAGCGATTGATTTGTCGCTGTGTGTAATTGTTTTTTTAGTTGGAGGTAACGTATCATGCAAATGTCAAGCAGGCGGCCACTCGGAGTGACCATCATCGCCATCCTGGTGGCTATCGGGGCAGTAATTGAGATTATTGGCGGTCTTCTTCTTTTAGCGACTTTTGCGCCAGTAGGAATAATTGCCCTGATTGTAGGAATCATTACATTATTTGTGGCGTGGGGATTATGGACGCTCAAGCCCTGGGCATTCTGGCTGGTGGTCATTGTTGAGGTGATTCATCTCATCCAGGCTTTTTTCTCAGTGGCGCGAGGACAGGGAGGCAGTATAGTCGACATTATCTTTCCAATCGTTATCATTCTCTATCTGTTCCTGGACAAGAATGTTCGCGCAGCCTTCCGCACCTGATAGCTCTCTGACCTGCTAACCGCTGGATTCATGAGGGCCCCTGGTGGCCTTTAGCCTGATTGTCGTTGCAGAGCGATTACCGGAATCTGACGCGTCGTCTTCGCCTGGTGCTCGGCGAAAAAGGGGTACAGCTCTATTATCCTGTTCCACAACCGCTCCCGCTCCGCCCCTTCTGTGACGACGGCGACGGCGTCGAAGATTTCGGCCTTGAACTCGACAGTGACCTTTGGGTGGGCCACCAGGTTGCGATACCAGTCGGGGTGTGCCGGTGCGCCAGCGTTGGAGGCGATCACCAGCAGGCGGTCGCCATCAAGTATGTACATCATCGGCGTCGTGCGAGGTTGGCCGCTCCTGGCGCCTCTGGTGGTAAGCAAGAGCCTGGGCCTGTCCTCCACCTGCCCTTTGCTCCGGTTCGCGCGGAATTCCTCGATCACCTGGCGATTAAAGTCGTTCTGATCTGTCATGGTCCCTCCTGTTGTCGATGCCGAACACGCCGGCTCCGTTCTTGCAGAGCGAGGTGTGTCCTGTTCAGCTTCATTCTAGCCCGTCTGTTCAACACCGTCAACATATCTTCTGATCTTTCAGTGAACGGATAGCTTTTCGAATGCCTGGATGACGAACCATCCATGTCTTTCTCGCATGGTTTTTTCGGTGGTGTCGTCTAGACCCCATTGGGCAATTTGAGCAACTGGTCGCAAAGCGGCACAGAGATCCCAATACGGGAGGTTTGTGAAATCGATGGTTGTCATGGATTGATATTGATGAGTGAAACTCTGCATGGCATCGATTCCGAATGCCCACAGCATCTCAAGTCGACTATTGGCAACGTCAGCGAGGGCATCTCCTATTGCCGCGTCCTCCCAGTCGATGACAGCAACAAGCTGTCCATCCCTCCATAAGATATTGCCCGGCCAAAAATCTCCATGAAGCAGGACCGATTGATTCCGCTGAGGCAATGGCCAGACTGCTTCCAAAGCATCCCGAATATGCCCCTCGTCTAATGATTCGTCAACTGTTGCCGGTCGTTCTCTCAACTTTCCGGCATATCTTTTTTCTTGTTCAGGCAGAAAGGACAAATCCAGATTCGAGCAGTCCACACTGTGAATCCTGGACAGATGGGTAGCTAACTGAAGGATGAGATTGGTTAAATTAGAGGGTGCGAATTCTGGCTTTCCCTCGATGTATTCAATGACTAGATATGGCGTGGAAAAAATCTCGCCGGATTGATCGAGGTGATAAGGAGTCGGCGTGGCTAATCCCTCGGATTGCAATAGTTGCAAGAGCTTGAATTCGTCTGCTGCTACATGCGGGTTGTGTTTGAGGTCCACATCACCATGCCGGCGTACAATCATTTTTTTCGTTTGGCCATCAGGTCGCTCAATCTCAAGCGCCGTCACCTGCGCCGAGACCCCTCCTTTCAACTCCCATGTGCGAAGCAGCTTGCTTTGGGGATCAATCTTTTGAACCACTTGTTCAAACTTTTTGGCGTCTTTTAATGCTGTCATTCAGGTGAGGCCTGGTCATAAAATGCTCAGGCAACTTGAGAAAGGCTTTGAGACCGGCACAGATATCAGGGTAATGAGAACCATCTGGGCAGAGTGTGCCGTATGTGTTGAAGCTATGGGCGAACAGGCAGCTGCTGTAATGACCAGCTATTCCCATCGGGATCGCTAAAAAAGGCAAATGACCCCCAGGGCATGACTTCGATCTCACTGACTGCAACCCCTCGTTTGACCAGTTCGTCGCGTATTTCTTTCACGTCCGAAACCACCATTTGCAGACCTTTTTGTGATCCCGGCGGCATGGCTGTAATCCCCACCCCAATCACTATCGAGCAGGCGGAGCCAGGAGGTGTCAGCTGGACGAAACGTAGATCATCCCTGACTTTATGATCATGATCCGCATTAAAGCCGATCTTCTCGGTATAAAAAGTCTTTGCGCGGTCAACGTCCGAGACGGGAACCGCTACTAGTTCCAGTTTCATTTGCATAGGGTAACTATACCAAAAGGGAACGTAGCATGTCAATGTGTCAAGTGCGCATGAGCGCAGCCCATACGTTTGCTTGACAATCGCATGGCTATTTGATACCTTTGCGCTGTCACCGCAAATGATGGGTCGAGCCGATGAGGTGGAAGTGTCTGATGCAATTTACTACTAAGCAGCCTTTGTTGTGAAGTCTGATCTGGCTTATCCTACCCTTGCGGCCGCCCTCGTCCCTATCGCTGGAGAATGATACATATGACCGGTTATCTTTTATTAGAAGGCGGCGCGGAATTCGGCGGCAAGATGTCCGAACCGGATCGCCGCGCAATGGTCCTGGCAGGGGGCAGCGATGCCCAAATCAGCATTATCCCCACAGCAGCCGCGCCGGACAACAACTATCAACGCGCGGGCAACAATGGCGTCAACTGGTTCAAAAGCCTCGGTGCGGCGCGCGTTGAATGGCTGCCGCTCATCGATAAGCCGTCGGCCAACGACGCGCGCCTTGCGGATATCCTCGCACATTCGCGCCTGGTATATATGCTCGGCGGCTTTACCGGCTACCTGGGCGAGACTCTCAAGGACAGCGCGTGCTGGCAGGCTATGCAGCGCGCCTACGAGAATGGAGCGGTAATCGCTGGCAGCAGCGCGGGCGCGATGGTCACGTGCCAGTTTTACTTCGACCCCGCTATGGGCCAGGTGGTCGAGGGTTTGGGTCTTGTCCCTCGCAGCTGCGTGCTGCCGCATCATAACACCTTCGGCAAAGGTTGGGCAGATCGCCTGTCAAAACTGCTCCCTGGCGTGGCGCTGCTCGGCATCGACGAACGCACAGGTATGCTGGATGATAGCGACGCGGGCCGCAAGCGAGGCTGGCGCGTCTATGGTCAGGGCGCAATCACCATCTACCATAGCGGCCAATCAACGGTCTACCGAGCGGGCGAGTCGTTCGACTTACTCGCTCTCAACCACTAGCCTTTTCGGCGTTCCAATGCGATCACCGGAATCTTGCGGGTCGTCCTCGCCTGGTAGCCGGCGAACTGTGGGGACAGTTGCGCTTGCATGGCATATAGCCGATCTCGCTCCTCACCACTGAGGACTGTGGCTGTGGCCTCGTAGGTCTCGGAACCAACCTCGACGGTGACTTGCGGGTGTGCGAGCAGGTTGTGGTACCAATCCGGGTTGGTCGGTGCGCCACCCTTGGATCCGAAGACGAGCAGGCGGTCACCGTCGCGCAGGTACACCACCGGGTTCGTGCGGCGCTGGCCGCTTTTGGCCCCGGTAGTCGTGAGCAGCAGCAAGGGTTTGCCTTCCCACATTCCACCGACCTTGCCCCCGTTCGCACGAAACTCCTCGATGGTGCGGCGATTCCAGTCCTGTCGATCAATCATAAATCCTCCTCTATTGTCGCTGCTGATTCTGTCGGCAGCGCTCTTGTGCGCGAAGTTTGTCTCATCGTAAGCCTATGCTAACATCTATGTTTGACCACGTCAAGAAAGATAAGCCCTGGGAATGTGGGCTTGTTTTTGTCAAATTTCTGTGGTATGCTTTTTTCTACAACAGTTAGTGTACAAGAGACACCACTTTTTTATTTGTCGGTTGACAAAGTGTTTTTTTTACACTTATGTTAGTGTACTTAGTACACTTAACTGTGAAGGAGTAAGCATATGATGACCGGCCAGGCATTTGATGTCGCGATCGTGGGTGGCGGCATCGCCGGTTTATCGACGGCGCTGCGCTTGCCCGCATCAATGCGGGTTGCGCTGTTGACGAAAGGTCAGCTTGGAGAGAGCAATACGCGCTATGCCCAGGGCGGGCTGACGGTGGCGTTGGGCGATGATGACAGCCCGGAGTTGCACGCGCAGGATACGCTGGCAGCAGGCGCGGGATTGTGTGATGCGACTGCTGTGCGCCTTCTGGCGGAGCAAGCGCCTGAAGCAGTGCGCTGGCTCATCACAATGGGCACGCATTTTGACCGGGCGAGCCCCGGCAGCGACGAACATGCTACCCCCGGTGGTTTGCTCTTGGGACGCGAGGCCGCGCATAGTCGCTGGCGCGTGCTGCACGCGGGCGGAGATGCCACAGGAGCAGAGATTGAGCGCGCGCTGACGGCTGCGCTGCGACAGCGTCCCTCAATAACCCTCTATGAAGAGAGCTATGTATATCATTTGCTGGTCGAAGAGGGAACGTGTACCGGCTTGCAGGCGTTTGATCGCAATAGCCGGCCATTTACCGTCAAGGCGCGTGCCACCGTGCTGGCGAACGGCGGCGCGGGCGGCCTCTGGCTGCGCACCTCGAATCCGGCGGGCGCAACGGCTGATGGATTGGCGCTGGCGTGGCAGGCGGGCGCTGCCCTGACTGACCTTGAGTTTATGCAGTTTCACCCTACAGTGCTGGTTGCCGGTGGCGGCTCGCATCTCATCTCCGAAGCAGTGCGGGGCGAAGGCGCATACCTGCGCAATCACACGGGTGAGCGTTTTATGCCTCGCTACTCAGAACGGGCTGAACTGGCTCCGCGCGACGTAGTGGCGCGCGCCATCCTGAGCGAGATGCTTGCCGGGGGTACCGATTGCCAGTATCTTGACCTGCGCCACCTGCCTGCCGGACGAGTGCATGAGCGCTTCCCCACCATTTCCTCCATTTGTCGCAGCTATGGACTTGACCTGGCAAGCGACCTGATACCCGTTGCGCCCGCCGCGCATTATTGTATGGGAGGCGTGATGACCGGTACGCGTGGCCAGACATCTCTGTCGGGCCTGTATGCAGTAGGTGAAGTCGCCTGCACAGGTGTGCATGGCGCGAACCGGCTGGCCAGCAATTCGCTGTTGGAGGGGCTGGTCTTCGGGCTGCATCTGGCCGATGGTCTGGCAGGGATGCTCGCTGAAGATTTGCGACCAGCGCGCCGCGCCATATATGTGCCAATGCATGATGATCTCGAACGCTATACGGCCCTGCTGCATATACAGCCCAACCGCGAGAGCATAGAGTCGGCGCGACAAGAGCTGCGCCAGGTGATGTGGCAATATGTCTCGCTGCGCCGCGATGAAGAGGGGCTATTGGAAGCGTATGCGCGCATCAGTGCTCTGGAGCAGCGCCTGCTGGCAAGGCGCGATACGCTCCAGGATGAAACAGTTGTCTCGCCCGTGTGGCATGAGACCGTCAACATGTTCAAGATAGCAGAACTGGTGATCGCCGCCGCCCTGCAACGACGCGAGAGTCGCGGCAGCCACTGGCGCAGTGACTATGATTCTCTTGATGAATCGCTGAACGGTTGCCATTACGTGTTGCAATCCGTAGGGACGCGCATTATCGCGTCCAAACCGGAGGAGTTCGTTTACCATGTCTAAGACGCTTGAACTGATTCGTGCTGCGCTGGAAGAGGACGGCGCATACGCCGATATCACCACGCTGAGTACCGTCCCACCGCGGCAGCAGGCGCAGGGCAGCATCATTACGCGCCAGGCAGGCGTGATCGCCGGGCTGGCGATAGCCGCCGCAACCTTCCATGAACTTGATGCGCGGATGGAAGTTACCCTGCTGGTGGAAGATGGAGCGGTTGTGCAGCCAGGGCAGGTTGTAGCGACGATAAGCGGCCCGGCGCGCGCAGTCTTGAGCGCGGAACGTGTCGCGCTCAACTTTCTGGGACGGCTTTCTGGCATTGCTACGCTCACCGCGCAGTGTGTACACGCGCTCGAAGGGACACAGACGCGCATCCTTGATACACGCAAGACCACCCCTGGATTGCGCAGCCTGGAAAAAGAAGCTGTGCGCCTGGGTGGTGGACAGAACCATCGCTTCGGATTAAATGATGGTGTGTTGATTAAAGATAACCACATCAAAGCTGCCGGGGGCGTAGCGCAGTCCATCAGCGCGGCGCGCAGCCACGCGCCGCACCTGCTCAAGATCGAAGTCGAATGTGAAACGCTGGCCGAAGTACGCGCGGCCCTGCAAGCAGGCGCGGACGTGATCCTGCTGGATAACATGGACGTTGACACCATGCGCGACGCGGTAGGGTTAGTGCGGCGCAGCTCACCCAATGTGCTGCTCGAGGCATCGGGCAGTATTGGAACCAACCCGGCGAAGCTGGCAGCCGTAGCGGCAACCGGCGTCGATTTCATTTCTCTGGGTGCCTTGACGCACTCCGCGCCCAATTTCGATGTATCTTTGGAATTTTCATCATAAAGAACGGATATCGTGGACCAGGGCGCACCCTTGCGGTCGCCCTGGAAATCGCCGGTTGTGATAACAAGGAGAAAATATATGGCTCTACAAACTGCATGCGCGTCGAGCAAAGAAGAACGTATCCTTCCACTGCTTACAGCAGCGGGGCGCGCCAGGCATGAGCAGGCGAAGCGTATAGATAGTATCCCATTGAGCTACGCAGAGATGTCCGGCGAGGAACTGGACCGGCGTATTGCGGCGGCTAGAGCGGCGCTGGGCGAACGGCTGGTGATCCTGGGACACCACTACCAGCGTGACGAGATCATCAAGTACGCGGATTATCGCGGCGATTCGTTCAAACTGGCGCAGTTGGCGGCGGCGCGGCCCCAGGCCGACTACATCGTCTTCTGCGGCGTGCATTTCATGGCGGAGAGCGCCGATATCCTCAGCGCGCCGCACCAGAGGGTTATTCTGCCCAATCCGGCGGCTGGCTGCTCGATGGCCGATATGGCGAATATCGCCGAGGTCGAAGAATGCTGGGAGATGCTGCTCGACATCCTCGGTGATGATGCGGGCATCATTCCCGTCACGTATATGAACTCGGCGGCCAACCTCAAAGCCTTCTGCGGACGCAACGGCGGCATCGTCTGCACCTCGTCCAATGCCCCTGCCGTTGTCAAATGGGCCTTCAGCCAGGGCGAACGCGTGCTCTTCTTCCCCGATGAACACCTGGGGCGCAATACCGCGCTGAAGTATGGCATCCCGGAGTCGCAGATGTTCGTGTGGAACCCCAAAGACCCCATGGCTTCAAACAGCGCCGACGAGGAGATTGAAAACGCTAAAATCATCCTCTGGAAAGGCTACTGCACCACGCATATGCGCTTCAACACGCAGCAGATCGAGAAGGCGCGCGCCGACTATCCCGGCATCAAAGTGTTGGTACACCCAGAATGCCGCCGCGAGGTGGTTGAGGCGGCTGATCTGTATGGCTCGACAGAATATATCATCGCGCAGATCGAAAAGGCTCCTGCTGGCAGCCAGTGGGCAGTCGGCACCGAGATCAACCTGGTACATCGCCTGGCGCAGGCACATGCCGATCAATTCATTTTCTGCCTCGACCCTGTGATCTGCCCCTGCTCGACCATGTACCGCATTCACCCGGCCTATCTTGCCTGGGTGCTGGAGTCGCTGATTAATGGGGAAGTGATTAACCAGGTCAGTGTTGATGAAGAGACAGCTCAATGGGCAAAGGTTGCGCTTAAGAGAATGCTGGCCTTATAACCTCTTTTCAGTACAAATAGCATATGATAGAACTACGCTATCAAATAGATTGACAACGTCGTAGTAATATGCTAAAATTTTTTTTGTCATGAAAGGAGCAATGCCGTGTTACAGACGCATGAAGAACTTGTAGTAGAAGTCTTAGCGCAGTATCGGGCTATGTTTCACGGCCTTAAAGCTCAGGTTGGGCCAGTCTTAAAAAATCTCGATCTCAC
>DATGGW010000240.1:0-8560 GCA_035308345.1 Ktedonobacteraceae bacterium
GACGCGCTCTGCTGTGGCTATTCCCATAGGCAGCGAAACCGGGCTGTCTGTAGCTACGCTTTATATTGCCTCCAAGCAGGAGAGCGCATTTACTAGAGCGGATTTACGAACCTTGCGTGTGATCGCCAGAATGATTGAGGAACTGCTGCCGATATATCGCGTGGGCCAAATGCTAACAGGGAGATTATCGGACTTGCTCAGCTTCCCCGAGCATGTTGACCTGTTGTTTCGTGGCTTTATGTCAGAAGATGACTTCATCAATAATCTGGAGGAATTTCTAGCAACAATTCAGTCACGAAATGATATTGAGCCGCAGAGTAGACCCGATGATCCTGATTTGTGGTTAAAGACGAACAGGGCAGTTTCTTTTATTGCTGTTGATATAGATAACCAGGGCAAACTTGCGACGAAATATGGTGACCAGGTTGCGAGAAATCTTAGTTGGTCAGTCGGTTCTCGCATTCAGGGACAGCTACGTCTTCAATCTAATCCCGATTACAGAAATTTGTACCACATCAATGCTGATAGATATTATCTTAAACTCGTTGGTATGGCTCTCGATGAGGCACGCGATCTCGCCTGGAAATTGCAGCAACATTTAACCGGAGAATACCACTTTGATGCTCGACGTGTAGTAATGGGACGCCCTTTATCGCCCGAAAATCTGCTGGGACTGTCGGATGTGACGGTCCGTTTGGGCGTTTCTTCATATCCTTATTCGAAAATCAAGGAAATGTTACAAAGAAATCAATCAGAAATTGCTGTGGTAGAATGTCGAGCACATATCATGCCGAATCTTGAAGAAAGTCTTAGAAGAGGACAGGTAGAGGGAGGCGATTGCATTATTAGTTGGGATCACAAAACCTGGGGATATGGTATCTGGTCGCCACTGGAAAGTAATACTACGGAACAGGGGAGGTGATAAATGAATTAGAGTAGATTACTTCCGAGCAATTCAAACTAAAGTTTTTGACCTTTGTGTTGATCTATCCGCGGGGTGGATGAAATCACAGACATTGCATAGTAAGATGTGACAGGATTATGTCGTATGGTAGTAAAGTTATTTATCTTAGGGCGTCCTGGGAGTGGAAAATCAAGCGCAGCTCGTCATATTATCAAATTGGCACGTCGATACAATCGACGTGCTATTCGCGTCAATGATTACGACATTTTACGAGAGATGTGCAAGGCGGACCAGGAACGCAAACTATTTAACCCGATCGAGGGGCAACCGGGTTTTGATGTGAAAGACTTCTCGGTGCTGGATGCTGCCTTGAAAAAGGCCGAGGTTAAAGCGCGAAAGGCGAAGCACGATGCTGATATCGTAGTAATTGAGTTTGCCCGCGACAACTATATAGAGGCGCTGAGAAACTTCCGTTCATCCTTTTTGAAGGACGCGTATTTTATTTTCATCAATACCGAAGTCGATATTTGTATCCAGCGCATTCACAACCGGGTCGCATTTTCCACTACTCCAGATGATTATTTCGTTTCTGATGCAATTCTCAGCCATTACTACAAAAAGCAAGTAATTCCCAAGCAGTTGCAGGAACAGTTTGAATCTGAATTTGCGGTCATAGAACGCAAGGTGTGGTTTATCAACAACAGAGGAACCAGGCATCAGTTCGATATGGAGATCAACCGCATCTTTTACTCCATTCTCAATACTGAGCGCAACAAATCGCGCTTAACTACAGTGCAGAATTTCGCGACCATGGTCTATAAGCCTGTTAAAAAGGTGCTTGATCTGGTATATATGAGCACTGCCAAAGCCTGACTTGCGCCCGTCTGCCCGCTATTTTATCTTTCAAGTAATAACCCTCATTTTGTATTTTCTTGTTTTATAATGTATCAATTTACGTCTATTTTCGTGTATAATACTCCTTCAAGGAGTGTGTTACATGATCGTAAAATTGTTTATCTTAGGCCTTCCTGGCAGTGGTAAGTCAGCAATAGCACGTTATATTAATTCATATGTCAGGAATAAACGTATTCAGGGGACAAAAAAACATTGGTTCACGAAGCGTTTCAACGATTATAGCATTCTGAATGCAATAGCTAATGATGTAAACGAGAGAGAATATTTTCAGCCTGCTGAATCCGGTGGTTTTGATGTTATCGACTTCATAGCATTTGATATAGCTCTCAAAAGGCTGGAAGCCGTAATAACTAATTATATTTCCTCTAAGAAAACGAATAAATCAGAGATAATTGTAATAGAGTTTGCTCGAAATGATTACCAGAGAGCTTTCAGCCAGTTTAACAAGAACTTTCTCCAGGATATTTTTATTATTTATCTCGGTGCTGATATAAAAGTTTGCCAGCAGCGTATCAGCGATCGTGTTTTTGTGCGGGAGTATCCTGATGACGATTATCCAGTCTCTAATTACATCTTTGAAAAGTACTATTATGGTGATAATGGACGAGATCTACCACATTTTCTCGAACAAATTTACGAGGTTGGCAGGTATCGAGTGTTGGCAATCGATAACAACAGTACCCTGGAAGAGGCCGCTGCAAGTATTATCCCTTTCATCGATGTTATCATTGACTATATTTCTGCAAAGGGTATGGCATTGCCGATAGAACCCCTCTAGACTCCATGTGATACACTACCATCAAAGAGACTCTCCCAAACAATCATCGAATCGCCCAATAAAAGGACTCGAAATCTTGTCAACAGCGCGAACCCCTTTTGAAAAATTGACTGCTATACATCCTAATCGCCGCATCACATTGGAGACCGGGCCGACGCCGCTCACCATGCGCCTCATCGACCTGTTTGTGCCGCTGGGCTTTGGGCAGCGCGCCCTGGTTGTCTCACCTCCCAAGGCGGGCAAAACCACAGTTTTACGGCAGATTGCGGCAGCCGTCCAGAAGAACTTCCCTGACGCCGGCCTCTTTCTGTGCCTGGTAGATGAACGTCCAGAAGAAGTGACCGAGTGGCGCACAGAAGTGCAGGGGCCGAATGTCAAACTCTACGCTTCCAGCTTCGATCAGCAGTTAGCGAAGCATGGGCGTATCGCTGAACAGGCCATGCACGATGCCAAAGTGCTGGTGGAGCAGGGTCGGGATGTGGTTATCCTGCTCGACTCGCTGACACGCCTGGCGCGCGCCCACAACCTGAGCAGCGATATGTGGGAAGGCCCGCGCAATCAGCGCGGCGGCAGTCGCACTCTGTCAGGCGGCATCGATGCGCGCGCGTTAGAAGTCGGCAGACGGGTCTTCGGCGCGGCCCGCACAATCGAGGAGGGCGGCAGCCTGACCATCGTCGCCAGTTGCCTGGTGGAGACAGGCAGCCGCCTGGATGAAGTCGTGTATGAAGAGTTTAAGGGAACAGGCAACCTGGAAATTCGTCTCTCGCGCGAACTTGCTGACCGCCGCGTCTTTCCCGCCATCGATATCGCGGCATCCAGCACGCGCCAGGAAGAGCGCTTGCTTTCGGAGCAAGAGCAGCGCGCCATGGTGCTGATGCGGCGCAAACTGGCCGATCTACCCAAACGCGAAATCACAGAACAGGTCATCCGCCTGCTGGAGAAGACACCATCGAATGCTCAACTGGTCGAGGCGATCATAAAACAATGGTAGGAGCACACTCAAATGTGCTCTTACTATGTAATGGAATACTGTTCCCTACGCCGGTGCCTTCTCCTGAAAGTGGAACAGGCGCGTCGCGATCAAGAAGCAGATGGCCCCATAGATCAGCAGGCCCAGAATATCAGGAGCGACCTGCAAGAAATCTTTGCCCAGAATCATCACTCCATTCAAACCCTCCATCGCCCAGGCGGTGATGCCAATCTTGGCGATTTGCTGCATCCAGGACGGCTCCAGGAAGAGCGGGAAGAATGCTCCGCCGATCGTTGAGGTAATCAAGACCACCAGTGTGACGATAGGATTCAGTTGCCTGCGCGTCTTAACGATGGAGACGAGTAAAATGCCCAGTCCGGTCGTTGCAAAGGCGGTACCAACAAGTAAAGCGATCAGCGCAGACCAGGAGGCGATATCCAGGTGGAAGGCGAAGTAGCCGACCGCGAAGAGCACTGCGAGCTGCGCCAGCGTCAGGATAAACTGCGCCAGCAATTTGCCGCCGAGTAGGGCGTATCTCTGCACCGGGGCAATCAGCAGGCGGCGGAACGTGCCATCCTCTTTTTCTTGCAAGATGGTGCCGGCCACCGCATTGATGCCAAAGAGCGCGAAAAAGACTGCATAGCCGGGAACATACTGGTCAAAGGGATTGGTTTTAGTGGCCTTGCCGGCATTCAACGCCTGGATAGCCGATGTTCCACCAGTTGCGCTGGCCTGCCCGACCGTGCTGGCAATGGTCTGTGTATTGATACTGCTCTGCGCGCAATGATTGCCGGGCTGATTGCAGACGCTGTAGACCTGCCCCACAGCCGTTGAGCCAGCAATTTCAGAAGTAAGCAGGCTGGTCACAATATTCTGAATAATGGTAGGACGAGCATCGTTGCTGCCTGGTAGTGAGTACACCTGTACGATGTTTTTAGGCAGCGTGCCTTTTTGCGAGGCCGCGATGAGCGCATTCGAGGCTCCCGCCGGGATGACCACACCGGCATTTACATTGCTATTATTGGCCACTTCATCTTTGACCTTATTGGGGTCGTTAAATTGATTGACAGTAATCTTGAGCGAACTGGTATTTATCTGCAAAGCTTGCGCCACCGATTTGCCGAGAAATCCGCTATCCTGATTGCTCATTGCGACCGTGATTGTAATCTGATTCGAGCCGCTGCCGAAGAAACTGCCAACGGCAAAACCGATCACTGTAATGAGCACCAACGGCATGACCAATAAGAGAAAGAATGAGTTCCTATCCTTGAGATTCTCTAAGAGGTCCTTACGAGCGATATACCAGAGATTTTTCATAATAACCTTTCTCCCTTTTTGAAGTGAAATGTTTCAAGCGCGCTTATTTGTCCTGTCAGTCGCGCAACGTTTTCCCGGTTAACTGGATAAACAATTCTTGCAAGCCGTGTGGTCGCTGAACTTCACGAGTATGATCGCGCAGGGCCAGCAGTTGCTCCAGCGTCCCCATCGCGATAATATGACCTTCGTCCATAATGGCGATGTGGTTACACAGCCGCTCCGCTTCTTCCATGTAGTGTGTAGTGTAAAGAATGGTGATGCCCTGGTCGCGCAGCTTTTCGATGGTGTCAAAAATGTTCTCACGCGACTGCGGGTCAACGCCCACGGTTGGCTCGTCCATCATCAGAAAGTCGGGCTGGTGGATCATGGCCACCGCCATGTTGATGCGGCGCTGCATGCCGCCTGAAAATTTCTTGATGGGGTCTTTGCGGCGGTCATAAAGTCCGACGAAACGCAGCACTTCTTCAGACCGTTCCCGGCGTTCCCTGGCGGGCATACCGTATAATTGACCGAAAAAATCCAGGTTTTCCAGTGAGCTTAGATCTTTGTAGAGCGCGATCTCCTGCGGAACAACACCAATTATGCTCTTAACCTTGAGTGGCTCTTTCGTAAGCGAAATGCCAACGATGGTGGTATCACCAGACGTAGGTTTAAGGTATCCGCACATCATATTGATGGTGGTGCTTTTCCCTGCCCCGTTTGGGCCGAGCAGTCCAAAAATCTCCCCTTTGCCAATGGTGAAAGACACGTCTTTGACCGCTTCAATTTTGCCGAAGGTTTTGACCAGGTTGGATACCTGCACATCAACCTGGCGACCATCCTTCGGCAAATGAATGAGGCCGGTTTTGCTGGTAGAGAACGTTGAATCTTGCATACGGTATTACTCCTGCACTATTTTATATATATGTATTGAAGCTTTCCATCCTCGCGGGTGGATACGCCATATTCCTACTAACTATAATAGAGAACCGAATTACTTCGTATAGTGTACCTCAATGGTTGGGAAAATGGGAATACGAAAAGATATTTTCTCGGCGTATGATATACTACAGCAACACTTGCGCATTGAAGAGAAAAAACGGGAGGGCAAATAACATATGCGCTGCCCATATTGTGGAGGTGTCAACGCTGACCGTGCCACCTATTGCACTTATTGCGGTCGCGATTTGAAGCCTCCGGCACAGCCTGTCGCGGGCCAACAATCTTCTCATCAGCAGCCGCGCCCGACAACCACATGGCAAGGACGTCCCGGAGCAATGCCACCGACACAGCAACAGCCACGTCCAGCGCCGCCTGCCCCAGCGCCGCCGCTACCTCCTCCACCGGAGCCGCCCGCGCCTTTCCCGCCGAGCACTATCGCGGAATTGCAGGCGCTTGAGCAGGGAGCTCTGCCGTATACGCTTGTAGAAAGCGGCGTCGGGGATGGACGTAAAAAAATTGTGCGCATCGTGTATGCAAAAGGAGTCGCCTGGCAGCAGGTAGCCACTTTGCTTAAGGCGTGCAAGGAGCAGCAAGAGGAACAGTTTGAGACGATTCTCATCCAGGGCGTGCTGGAACGCGATACCAGCGTCTACAACTTTACCAATGGGCAGTTGCGTTTTGATCGCAATGTGCGCCTGGGCGGTATGATCACCGATCGCTATCAGATCGAGACCGGCAACGGTTTTGAGAACGACTCGGTGCGCATTGTCTTGAATAGCCAGTAGGGGCCAGATTTATCGCGCCCGCCGGGGAAAGAACGCATGCAGATCGTTGAACTCATTCGTAAGAAACGGGATGGGCATATCCTGAGTACCGCCGAAATTGACTGGCTGGTTCGGCAATATACGCATGAGCGAATCCCCGATTACCAGATGTCAGCATGGCTGATGGCCGTCTACTGGCGCGGCATGAATGCGCGCGAGACCAGTGATCTTACGCTGGCGATGGCGCATTCGGGAGAAGAGCTGCATGCCCGCGACATCACCTCGCCTGTGGTCGATAAGCACAGCACGGGTGGGGTTGGCGACAAGGTGACGCTGGCCGTCGCGCCCCTGGTGGCAGCCTGTGGTGTGGCTGTAGGCAAGATGACCGGGCGCGGTTTGGGGCATACCGGCGGCACAGTTGACAAACTGGAGTCGGTGCCAGGTTTTCGCGTGAGTCTCACCCGCGAGGAGTTTGCGCGCATCCTCACCCAACATCATATTGTGCTTGCGGGTCAATCCACCGAGCTTGCGCCGGCCGATGGCAAAATGTACGCGCTGCGCGACGTAACCGGTACTATTGAAAGCATACCCCTGATCGCAGCCAGCATCATGAGCAAGAAACTCGCGGTTGGTGCCTCCCACCTGTTGTTGGATGTAAAAGTCGGTTCAGGCGCATTCATGAAAACAGTAGATCAGGCTCGCGCTCTGGCAGAGACAATGGTCGATATCGGCCGTCTCGCCGGTCTGCATACTGTTGCAGCCATTACTTCGATGGAGCAGCCGCTTGGGTGCGCGATTGGTAATGCGTTGGAGATGGCGGAAGCGATCTCGGTTTTGCGCGGAGAGGGGCCACAGGATGCGTCCGATCTTTGCTATCACGAGGCCTCAGAGCTGTTAGTCATGACAGGAAGCGCGCAGAGCCTCTCCGAGGCGGAGAGAAAAGTCGAGCAGGCGATACGTTCAGGGACAGCCGTCGCCAAGCTGGCCGAGGTTATTGCTGCCCAGGGGGGAGACGCGCGCCTGATCGAGCGTCCCGAACTGCTGCCAACCGCGCCGGTGCGTGTGATGCTGACCGCGCCACGCTCTGGCTATATCGCCGCTATCGAAGCTGAACAGGTGGGACTTGCCAGCATGCGTCTGGGGGCGGGTCGTTTCAAGAAAGGTGAACAGATCGATCACCGCACTGGCTTTGTATTGCAGGCGAAGATAGGCGATTATCGCAAAGCAGGTGGTCCACTGGTCGAAATCCATGCGCGCAGCCAATCCGAAGCCGATTCCGTGCGAGATGACCTGCTCGTTTGCTATAGCTGGAGCGATGCTCCTATATCAACTCCGCCGCTGCTGCTGGATACAATTCGGCCTGTGTAGCAGGCTGATCTATGGCTGTAGTTTCAATTCAAGAAAATCGTCTGTTGGGCGACTGGTGTTGTTCGCGCCGCGTTCGAGAAAGACATGTCCTGCGCCGTCACAGGCTGCCGCTCCCAGCAGGGAACCACCGCCGGGCAGTGTGGGCAGTCTGCTCCAATTTAACGTGCGCGGTGTTACCAGCCAGGCTGAGGTGAGGGTGGTTGCCTGCGCCGGGTTGTAGCCGCCCAGGATCACCAGGCGACCCTGTCCGTCCAGGCAACTTGCTGCGCCGCTCATAGCCTCAGGCGCGCTGCCCGGCTCAAGCGTCCAGGTATTCTGGATGGTATCGTAGCGGTAGATATGCGAAGTTGGCACGCGCTGACCTGCATCTTTTGAACCACCGATGAGCAAGATTCCTCCCTGACCGTCGGGAGCGAGCGTGACATAACCTGATCCAGTTGGTAGAGAGGCCAATATCTCCCACTTGTCCGTGTTGATGTCATAGCGATACCAACCTGTGCCAGCCTGCGCCTGTGGATTGCCCGGGGTGATAAATCCCTCGGTCATATAAAGATGCCCCGCTTGATCGGCAAGCAGTGAGTTTCCAAAACCGATGAAAGCCTGAGCAGGCGGCGTGATTTTCT
>DATGGW010000241.1:0-3850 GCA_035308345.1 Ktedonobacteraceae bacterium
ATTTTGTCGCGCCCTCTTTACGTCCGCATCGAAGCTTTCCAGTTCTCGCTTGCGCACTATACGCCTGCGCCCGAAGACGATGCTGACCAGCAAGAAGAGCAGCACCAGCACCAGCACCCCCGCCACCAACCCTACAACTAACACCCAGCTCGCCGGTATTATCCCCAACACCTTAGGCGATCCCTGATTCCCCTGAGTAGTATTCGCGGTGGCTGTCGCCGTTTGCTGGGGAGCAATTTTCTGCTCCGCCAGTGTCGCATAAGTGCTCGCCGCCTGGAAATTCGGATTGAGCGGCTGGATGCTTTGTAACGTTTGCACCGCCAGGGTATAGTGACCCTGCTCGTACTGCTCGATGCCTGCATCCCACTGCATGTTGAGGGTATTGCTGTTCAACTTGCCGCTCAAGGCGGCCTTTTGCGCTGCCGTTGCCTGCTGAAGCTCGACTTCCTGATTCTCCAGCGCCTGGATATTGGCCACGCTCAGATGAGTCGTCGTCCCAAATAGTTGCATGCCAGCCACATTGCCATTACTGTCGACATAGGGCGTGCCTGGTTCAAACACCGGAGGAGCCGTCCCCACTCCTGGCGTACTGGTGGAGGGAGCCGTACTCTGGGTGGGCGTCAGGTCGAGCGGCGGAATGGCCGTCGTCTGCACCTGTGGGGTAGCAGGCGGAGTCCCGGAGGAGCCAACGAGTTCAACGCCAATGGAGGCGCCAGGGAGAGTGGTTTGTTCGAGGCTCAAATAGGGCTGCATATGAGCCGGGTCGCTATGAAAAGAGAACAGCGCCCCGCCATTGCCTTTAAGAGTCGACAGGACTTCGACCGGCCCGCTGCTGGCGGTTGGCCCATCACTGCATATCGGATTCGAGCAGCTCAACTGCGCAATCATCAGAGGCGATTGCCGCCCGGCATACTCGCTGCTGGCATACACCCGGATGCCTGCAAGTTTGCCTCCAGGATGGCAACTGCCCCCGCTGAAATTGAGGATGGAGCCATCGGTGAGCACCCAGGTATTGCGCTCGGATGCGCTGGTGGCAGGCCAGCTGGCAATGATCGTTCCCAGCGCCGTACAGGTGACGGTGGATGGCGGCTTCGCGACAGTGTACGAAATAACCAGGCGCACCACCGAGACCCCGGCCAGGTCGACGATCCCCTGCGGTGAGAGTGACATTGCAGCATTGACGCGCCCGGAAGCCGCGAAAGCAGTCGGAGTAAGCAGCAACTGGAGCGTTATCAACAGCCCGCCGAGCATGGAAAGGAAGGATAGACCTCTACCCTTGCGCTTTGCAGGTATGAAACGATGCGTACTCATAATTCGCTTTCACTCCCTTACGACGGGTCTACTCGTATTGTATGCTGGCCATATATCCTTTTTACCGGGCAGGGCCGCGCAGTCGTTGTAGCATCGCCTGTGCCGCCTGGTTAGCCGGCGCTGCCTGGGCAACGTAGCCGCATTCGCGCAGGGCATCGGCCATTCTGCCTTCGCGTTCATACACCTGGCTCAACAGGAACCGTGCATCGTGAAAAGCCGGATTGAGCGTCAGCGTCTGCACAAAAGCGCGCTCTGCCATCGGCAGTTGATTCATACGCAAGGCCATTTGACCCAGGTCAAAATGTGGCTCGATTCTCTTGTAACCTGGAGGAAGCAGGCGCACCGCTTCCTGGTATTCAGTCAGAGCTTTATCGAACTGGTTTGCGCTCTCATAACATTTCGCCAGGCGCTGGTGTGTTTCAAAGTCATTGGCGTTCAAGCGCAGCGACTGGATATAGGGCTGAATGGCCTGAATCGGCTGCTTGCGTAGAAACAGGAAGACATCACCCACCAGTTTATGTGTTTCGGCATCATTCTGGTTAAACTGCAATGAGCGATTGTATGCCTGAATCGCAAGATCGGGCGATGGAGGCTGGCGTCGCGCGAAAACCTGCCCATAAATTTTATGCACCAGCGCATTATTTGGCTCGACGTTGTATGCCTGTTGCACGGCAGCAAACGCGGGTTCAATACGCCCGGCAATGAGATGCTCCTGCGCGGCCCTGATCAAACTTCCACCCGGCCCGTTCAGTCCACTTGCAGATGCCGGAGTTTGCGGCGTAATGCGATCTACCCCCTGTGGCGGCTGCGAGAGGTAACCGGGCGGCTGCGCTGCGACTGGCGGGAGTTTGTTTAAAGCCTCTTCCATAGCAGCAGCGCTGCTCCAACGCTGCTCAACCGTGGGCGAAAGCGCCTTCATAATAATCTTCTCAAAACCGATAGAGACGTCCGGTCGCAGCATGCGAACCGGGGGAAACGAGAAGAGTGTGGGTTTATTATTGGCCGGATCATGCTGCGTCAGCACGCGATGGATGGTAGAGCCAAGCGCGAACAGATCGCTGCGCGGCTCCGGCATACCCTGCATTTGCTCAGGAGGCGCATAACCGATAGTCATAATAATAGTGGACTGGCGCTGCGATTGAAAGGTGCGCGCGATACCAAAGTCGATCAGTTTGATCTCATCAAGCCTGGTGACCATGATATTGGACGGCTTAAGGTCACGGAAGATAATGGGTGGATCCTGCTTATGCAGGTAGGCCAGGACGCTGCATATCTGCTTTGCCCATTTTTGCGCGCGCGCCTCCGATACTCCGCGCGCTCCATTGATTCCTGGGATATTGCCCTCTTTGGCGAAGACCTCCGCCAGGGTGCGTCCTTCAATATAATCCATCACAAGGTAGTTTTTACCATTATGATCAAAGAAGTCACGCACGCTCGGAATACAGGGATGCTTCAGATCGAGCAGCAGCGTTGCCTCACGTCTGAACCATTCGATCGCCTGGATACGTTCGGCATCGTCCTGGAAGTCATCCAGCATTTCCTTAACGGCGCATGGACGATTAAAACGCTGGTCTATAGCGAGATATACAGCGCCCATACCACCCGATGCCAACGCTTTTTCGATCTTGTAGCGTCCATACGAAAGTTCTGTGCCAGGCTGCAAACGACGACTATTACTGCCGCCGTTTCCGGCTGAGGCGGGGGTTGGCTGTCCTACTGAAGAAGAAGCCAGTGACTGCAGGTCGGCAGAGGGCAAGGGATACTCTGGAACCTTCCCGGCGGCGCCACTCTGCGGCGTTGCAGGATTACTGAGAGATGCCGCGTTATTCGGATCAGATGAATAATTACTCGCCATTTTCTCTTACACCGCTTTTAGTATAATTAAACGCTTTGCGCTGCGCCTCTTCGACTCTCAACTATCATAACATACATAGTAATATCTGTAACCCTTATCCAGATTCATGGCAGCATTATAACATATCCCTGCCCTGATTACAGTAAGCAAGACTACGGTAATAATGCGTACCCTTTCACAGTGCGCGCCGCGCCCG
Organism: Ktedonobacteraceae bacterium; assembly: GCA_035308345.1. Taxonomy (GTDB): domain Bacteria; phylum Chloroflexota; class Ktedonobacteria; order Ktedonobacterales; family Ktedonobacteraceae; genus CF-113. Next base: position 3,363 of record DATGGW010000241.1, read on the forward strand.
TTACACGCTCTGCCTTACCAGCTTGTCCGTCTCCTCCGCGGCCGCTATGTCGGATTTCATCCAGCGCGCTCCGAATATCCCCACCAGACCGGCTATCACCAGCGCCGGCGTACAGGTAATCACCAGCGCATGGCTGAGATATTGCCCGGTCAGATTATGCGCGAAGTCGAACGCTGGTCTCGGATCAAAAGCATTCGCAAGTGTCCCTACCACCGTAGGCGAGAAGGCATCGCCCAGCAGGTGCGCGATCAAGAGCGAAATGGCAACCGCCGAAGCGCGCAGCACCGATGGCACCACGTCCTGTGTAGCAGCAGTGCTGGGGCCGGTGTAGATCGTCAACAGGAGCGTGGTAAGCACAAAGAAAGCGCTGAACAGCACAAAACTGCGACTGCTGATGGCAACAGCAAAAGCCGGCGCGCTCAACAAGAAACCGAAGCCACACACCAGCACGCGCGCTCCCTGGTAGCGGCGGTTGAGCCAGTCAGCCA
>DATGGW010000242.1:0-7966 GCA_035308345.1 Ktedonobacteraceae bacterium
AGGAAGAAGACCTGGAGCAGTATTTCCTCCGCCTGATTGGAATGAATGGAGGACAGAACCATGCGTGACCTGACCAATGCCGTGTGGATTGAGCTGCGCAAAGCCACTCGTTCGCGGATGCCCCTGTTTACTGCTCTGGGGTTCCTAGTGCTGGCTTGTGGCCTCGCCTTTTTGATGTTCATCTATAAATACCCCACCTTCGCTCGGAGTATTGGCCTGATTAGCGCGAAGGCCAATCTGGCAGGAGGGGCTGCCACCTGGCCGTACTATCTGGGTCTCCTCGGTCAGGCGATCGCGATTGGCGGAATCCTGTTGTTTAGTCTCGTGGAGAGCTGGGTGTTTGGCCGCGAATTTGCCGACGGGACCCTGAAGGATCTGCTTGCCGTCCCGGTTGCGCGTGCAACGCTTCTCCTGGCGAAATTTCTCGTTGTGGTACTCTGGTCTCTCCTCCTGACCGTGATGCTCTTCCTCGTGAGCTTGCTGCTCGGGGCAGCGATTGGATTGTCACAGGGGACGACGGAGGTGTTCTGGCATGGAACCGCGACCCTGGCAGTCGCCGCCTGCCTGGTCATCGTCGATGTCTTTCCGTTCGCTTTCTTCGCCAGTGTGGGACGAGGCTACTTGCTGCCAATGGGGGTAACGCTCCTGGTCCTCGTGCTTGGCAATGTGGTTGCCATCGCCGGATGGGGAAACTATTTCCCCTGGGCGGTGCCAGCGTTGTATGCCGGGTTGACCGGAAAGGGGAATCTCGAAGCAGCCAGCTACCTGCTGGTGCTCATAACAGGCCTAGCAGGCATGGCCGGGACCTATCTCTGGTGGAGATTTGCGGATCAGAACCGCTAGCCATCTTGAGCCGGAAAGAGCAAGCAACCTGCCTTCGGCCTCTGAGGAAAAACCGATCTGCTGTTCCTCAGAGGCCCGTCTCAGTTCCGCAGAGCCGACATTAAAGCAGGTTGAAGCGCTTTGTTGAGAAAGGAGAGACCAGATCTCCTGATTTCTCCTTTTTACAGGTTATTGGCTCCATAGTTCGGCGCTTCCTTAGTAACCATCACGTCGTGCGGGTGGCTTTCGCGCAGGCCGGCATTCGTGATGCGCACAAAGCGCGTCTTTTCCTGCATTTCGGCGATGGTGGCGCAGCCCGCGTAGCCCATCGACTGGCGCAGCCCGCCCACCAGTTGATACACCAGCGGCCCCAGCATGCCCTTGTAGGGGACACGCGCCTCGATGCCCTCGGCAATCAGGCCGGTTTCTTCGATGATGTCGTTCTGGAAGTAGCGATCTTTGCTGTAGCTGCGCTGCTTCATGGCGGCAATCGAACCCATACCCCGGTAATCCTTGTAGCGTTCGCCGCGCGAAATAATCAGTTCGCCGGGACTCTCATCAACGCCCGCCAGCAAGCTGCCCAGCATGACGCTATCCGCGCCCGTCGCGATAGCTTTGGCAATGTCGCCTGAGTATTGGATGCCGCCATCTGCCACAACCGGCACGTTATAGCGGCGAGCCACGCGCGCGGAATCGTAGATGGCCGTGATCTGCGGCACGCCAACTCCCGCGATAACGCGCGTCGTGCAGATCGCGCCCGCGCCAATGCCAACCTTCACCGCGTCAACTCCCGCCTGAATCAGGGCCTCGGTCGCCTCGGCAGTGACGACGTTGCCCGCCATCAACTGCATCTTCGCGCCAAAAGTGGTCCTGACATGCGCAACGGCATCAAGCACCATGCGCGAGTGAGCATGCGAGGTATCGACGACCAGCATGTCCACGCCCTCTTCGAGCAGCGCGGCGCAGCGAGCATCGATATCCGGGCCAACTCCAACCGCCGCGCCCACGCGCAGTCGCCCAAACTCATCCTTAGAGGCGTTGGGATAGAGGATTTTCTTCTGGATGTCCTTCATGGTAATCAGACCTTTGAGGATCCCATGCTCATCCACTACCGGCAATTTTTCAATCTTGTAGCGATGCAGGCTGTCTGCCGCCTGCTCCAACGTCGTGCCAACCGGCACCGTGATGAGGCGGTCGCGCGTCATCAGTTCGGCAACGGGGCGATCAAAACTCGTCTCGAAGCGAATATCACGGTTCGTTAGTATGCCCACCAGCTTCCCATGCTCGGTAATGGGAATGCCGGAGATGTGAAAATGCTTCATAGCCGCCAGCGCCTCGCTTAATAGAGCCGTCGGCTCAAGCGTGATGGGGTCTGTAATCATACCCGACTCTGAACGTTTGACTTTATCAACCTCCTCTGCCTGCGCCTCGATGGATAGATTTCGATGTATCACGCCTAACCCACCCTCGCGCGCCAGGGCAATGGCCAGGCGACCCTCGGTAACGGTATCCATCGCCGCGCTAATAACTGGAATATTGATGCTGATCGAGCGTGTGAGGCGGGTGCAGGTGGAAACTTCGCGGGGGAGCACCGACGAGGCGGCGGGGATAATCAACACATCATCAAAGGTAAGACCTTCCAGGGCGAATTTCTCTGCAAAGGCATCCCTGTCAGGCATAACAACAGCATCCTGGTCTGGTACATAAGTAGATGACATGACGGCGGCGCATCCTCCTTATTTAAAACGTCCAGCGCATGCTTTGTCGCGAACTGGACCTTCCAGCGGGGCTACACGATGAGAGCGCGCCCATCGCTGTTCATTCCTGGTGGTGCGTACTTTCAATAATATTCTCCACACTGTAGCACGTAGCAGCAAGATGCGTCAAATTGAAACACGTCGGCAAGTTGAAACATATACGCATCACGGGGTATGATATACCTCAACTTATGAATAAAATGGAAAGGCAAGCACAATGTCTGGCGTCAAACGTGGAACCATAGCCCTTGTAGGAGCGGGAGAATACCTCACTACCATGAACGCGGTCGATCAATACCTGCTCGAACAGCTCAATGAGGCGCCGCGCGTGGTTGTCTTACCCACGGCCTCTGCTCCCGACGGCGCTGGCATTCCCGAACGCTGGAACCAATTGGGCGTCGAACACTTCACTCAACTTGGCTCAGCTGTCGAGTCGCTCATGTTACTCAATCATGAGGATGCTAACGACCCTGTTTTTGTCGAAAAGCTTGCCTCCGCGAACTTCATCTACTTCTCCGGTGGGAAACCCTCCTATCTGATGGAGACACTCGCGGGCACGGCGGCTTGGCAGGCTATCTTACAAGTACGTGAAAAGGGAGGCGTCATAGCGGGCTGCTCCGCGGGCGCGATGGTGATGGGCGCTGTGCTTTTCGATTTTCCGCAGATCTGGCGCACTATTCCCGCGCTCGACCTCGTCCCTGGCATTGCGGTTATTCCACACTTCGACGAGTTGCCCAGGCCGTTGACATCAACGATTGCCAACATTGGGGGTAATAAAATCACGGTAGTCGGTGTGGATCGCGCTACCGCGCTGGTCGTGAGCGCTGGGCGCTGGGTTGTGCAAGGAATAGGTGCAGTGACCGTTTTCACTGGGAAGCAGAAACATCGTTACCGGGCAGGAGACGAGGTTCCTCCCATTGAAGTCTAACGCGTTAGCATATTTAGCATATAAGGAGCTATATCACCCATCATGGAGAACAAATCGCAAACACGCGCGCCGGGCCGCTACGGCGCCGAGGAGATCGAGTCAAGCAGATTGGAAGCATGGCCCAATCCCAACCCTGAACGAGATTATGTAACGCACTTTGAGATACCGGAGTTCACCTGCCTCTGCCCGCGCTCAGGTTTCCCTGATTTCGCCACCATCATTATTGACTATGTACCTGATCGTTCCGTCGTAGAACTGAAGAGCTTGAAACTCTACATCAACCAGTACCGCAACCGCCAGATCAGCCACGAAGCAGCCACTAACCTTATTCTTGATGAGCTGGTGGCGCTGCTCGCGCCTCGCTGGATGCGCGTGGTGGCCGACTTCACAGTGCGTGGCAACATCAAAACCATCATTTTCGCCGAACATAGCATGAATGAATACCAGGGGCCGCGCCCTGAGTTTAGACGTCATCTTCCAGGAAACTGGTAGCTTTCAAGAGTTCCTGTTCGCGTATGCTTCTGATCCAGTCGAATTCCGCCTGCCATCGCTGCATGTTATGTTTCATGACCCGCAGTACATTCTCCAGAAACGCGGGAGTCGAATGTTCAGCCATCTCGTAAACGATGCTTTCCATCTCAGTTTGCACATGCAGGATGGTAGCCTGGCAGTAATTGATATAATGATTTATCAAAAGCAGGCGCTCATCGGGACGCAATAAGTCGAGGTATTCCATCTTGCGATAGAAAAGTTTCTGGTACTCCCCCAGATTGGAAGACGTGTCCATCATCAACTGGTGAAAGCGCTTGCGCCCCTCTTCAGTTATAGTGAAGGTTCGCATTTGGCGACTATTCCTCACGGGAGTGGATTCCTGCGGCAAGTTGGCAATAAGTCCAGTCTGCTCCAATTTATTCAAGATGGTAGACAAAGTCCCGCTGCTGATTTTAGCCCAGGGTCCCATCTGATCATTGGTAATCTTCATGATAAGATAGCTGTGCATCGGCATGCGCATCAACAGGGAAAGAATGATCAGCTCGTACACTACCCCTCTTTTCCTCAGCGCGTGACGTAGAAACCAATCGCATAGGGGATCACAGCCAGGAGAAAGCCGATGGCCATTAGCAATGAACTGAAGTTTTCTCCATAATTCAGAAAGCTCGCACCGTTAAAGCCGGCTGTCACGATCCCTAGCCAGCCGAGCACCGCGGTGACTATCCAGGCTCGGCGCCGGGAAGCAATCGCGAGTCCGATCACGATTGATGCTCCGAGGAACAACAGGATCCCCGTTATCACATGGAGCACTAATGGCAGTTGACCATGCGTTAAAGCCCATACATCCCCCTGTACAACTCCAGAGAAGTATTCCGCTGCCTTTGTGCCTGGATGGCTGTTGGGGATTGTAACAAAGAGATTGACCAGCATCCCAATGAGAAATTGGATGGCCAGAAGCAAGAGAATGACGACAGTGATGGTACGCAGCATCGACCGCGAACCCTTTGTTGCGTCGATGCGAGTTGATACGCTTTGCAAAAGAGTACCTCCAATCTTAAGAACAGTTTGGCGCTGGCGAGAGACGCTTTGTCTATCTAAATATAGTTCACCTGATAGCTTTATTGATACCTTTAATAAAGGTACTATAAAAGATGAAAGGTCATTTGTCAAGAGACGCAAGTCGTCGTATCACGACGATGGAAAAGTATGCTATAGTTCAATCGACAATATATTACGTATATGGTAGGGGCGACCCTCGCGGTCGCCCTGGCGGAGCTACGTATCGTATATGGTAGGGGCGACCCTCGCGGTCGCCCTGGCGGAGCTGCAAATACGGTAGGGGCGACCCTCGCGGAGCCAGAGCAATGACGCAAAATACACTCTTCCAGCCACTAACCATCGGGCCGCGCGAAGCAAGCAGCCGCATTATTTTCGGCAGCCATACTACCAATTTTGCGCGCAATAACCTGCTGAGCGAGCAGCACGCTGACTACTATGAGGCGCGCGCGGCAGGCGGCGCTGGCCTTATCGTACTGGAAGAGCATATTGTTCACCCTTCGGATATGCCGTATGAATATGCCCTGGCCGGTTATTTGCCCGCAGCGCCAACGGCTATCGCCCAGGTTGTCGCACCTATTCACGCGCATGGAGCATTAGCCATCGCGCAGTTAAATCATAACGGGCAACAATCTGTCAGCGACCACTCACAGCGCGAGATATGGGCGCCGTCCGCCGTTCCCGACGTCGCCACACGCGAAGTGCCGAAAGCCATGGAGCTGCGCGACATCCAGGCTGTGATCGAGGGTTTCGCACTGGCAACGCGTCATGCCGTCCAGGGGAATGCCGATGGCGTCGAGCTACAGGTTTCTGACCGTTCGCTGCTGCGCCAGTTTCTTTCGCCATTGACCAACCAGCGCAGCGATTACTACGGCGGCTCGCTCGCCAATCGCCTGCGTTTTGTGCAGGAAACCATCGAAGCCGTAGATGCTGCGCTCGGCGCGGAGCGCATATTGGGCGCGCGCTTATGCGTCGATGAACTCGCTCCCTGGGCCGGACTGACACCCGAACAGGGCGTAGAAATAGCGCGTCTACTCGCTGAAAGCGGGCGCATCGACTATCTGACCATCACCCTGGGCAGCATCTTCAGCAGCCACATGTTCCCTTTCCATGCATCTATGCATATCCCGCACGGCTACGCTGCGCATTTGTCAGCCCAGGTCAAAGCCTCAGTCAACATCCCTGTATTCGCAGCCGGGCGCATCATGGACACCGCGCAGGCGGAACGCATCATAGCCGAAGAGCAGGCCGACGGTGTAGAGATGATACGCGCTCTGATCGCCGACCCAGATCTGCCCAGGCTCTCGCAAGGCGGACGCGTCGCCGAAGTCCGACCGTGCATCTCCTGCAATCAGGGTTGCCAGGTGCGCAGCGTGATGAACGCCGCGCTCGCTTGCAGCGTCAACCCTGATGTTTTACATGTAGGGACGCGATTTATCGCGTCCACCGTCAATCCCAGCATAATGTATATGGGAGTTGCATCCAATGTCCAATCCGTTGCGCCTGATTCACTCCATACTAACCTCAATGCCACAGGGCGAGATAAATCACGCCCCTATATCATCATTGGTGGTGGGCCTGCCGGTATGGAAGCCGCCCGAACGGCTATCCTGTCCAATAGTAGACATGTCATGCTGTACGAACGCGAGCAAACATTGGGTGGAACAGTGACGCTCGCAGCAAAAGCGCCGGGACGCGGTGAACTGCGATTGATTACAGACTATTTGCAGCGCCAACTGGAAAAACTGGGCGTCGAAATTCGCACAGGCGTCGAGGCGACGGCTGACATGCTACTGGAACAACGGCCGCAAGCTGTTGTTGTAACAACGGGCGCGCGTAGTGACAGCGGCCTGCTGTCCATCCCCGGATACAATTTACCGCATGTAACCGATCTGCGGCGCATCTTGCGTGGTGATCCAGCGCCAGGACAGCGCGTGGTCATCATCGATGAAAGCGGCTCGCATGGCGTTTATTCGGCTGCCGAATTGCTGGCAACCCGGGGACACGTGGTTGAAATCATCACTGAAGATTGGTACGGTGGGCGCGACCTGGTTGCCACCCATGACATTGTCCCCTGGATGCAGCGCGTAATGGCCATGGGCGTTATCTTCACTCCACATACCAGCATCACGCGTATTGAAGAGGGTCAGGTAATTGTTAGCGATCGCTTCGCAGCAGGCGAACGCGCTATACCCGCTGATATGGTAGTATTGGGTGTCTATGACCAACCCGCGCAAGAACTCTATTTTGCTCTAAAAGGACATGTGCCGCGCCTTTTCCGCGCCGGTGATTGTATTGCTCCACGTAGGATAGAGCAAGCTATCCTTGAGGGCAGACAAGTTGGTCTTCAATGCCAGTCCTGGCAGGGTTAATCCGGGCTGCATCAATCGATCCACGCGTAGTACAGTAGTGGCGACCGCAAGGGTCGCCCTGGGAAGAATCAATTAACGACATGGCAGGCCAGTACCAGTATCTTTTTACTCCCATACGCATCGGGAAAACCAATATACCCAATCGCATCGTCTTCGCGGCTCACCTGACCAACCTGGCCGAAGATAATCTGCCGGGGCCGCGCCTGGCGGCGTATTATACCGAACGCGCAAGGGGCGGCTGCGGCTTGATAATCACCGAAGAGCAGTCGGTACATCCCAGCGACTGGGCCTATCAGAAGCTTATTCACGGTTTTGACCCGCAGGTTGTCCCATATTACCGCCGTATGACACGCGCCGTTCGCGAGCATGGTGCGCGCATGTTCGCGCAGATCAACCATAATGGCATGCAGGCCAGCAGCATGTACTCGCGCCGCCCGGTGGTAGGACCATCGCCGCTGGTTGACCCCATCCACCGCGAGATGTGCAAAGAGATCGAGCCGGAAGAGATGGCCGAGATTGTGCGCGGCTATGCCCTGGTG
>DATGGW010000243.1:0-21380 GCA_035308345.1 Ktedonobacteraceae bacterium
TCTCCAGGAAAATGTGCAGGATATCGATAATTATCATCGCCTGGGAGCAGCGTTAACCAGCATAACTGAGGCATTGAATGGCTCTACATATCCCTACAGCAGCAAGCAAATGGCCCTGCTCGTCCACCAGGATTTCAGCCCGGACCCGACACAGACAATACCCTACTGGACATTGCCGGATTTCACCCTCCCCGATGTCGCCGTTTACGAATGTGGCGTTATTCCACCCGACATCACCGGCCCAAACGCCGATAGCGGCTGTCTGACCTATACCATCCCCCATTACGCCTTATTGCTGAGCGAGCAACAAGAGCAAGCAATCCTCTCGCTGTTGAACGGGCAACAAGTAGGAGTGTTTCTTGACCAGGGACAGTACTATAGTGTAGCTTTAAGACCTCTGCTGCCAGACGAAGCCCAACAAATGATGCTGGCAATGCTGGGCAGCGCAGAACTAGACTATGCCGGGGTGCCGCTGCACTCAGGGCCGTTGCCGACTCCCACTCCAACGAGGTAACTTTGAACAAAGGGAGATTCGCCAGGAGTGCAGTTTACCCCGATCATGTATAATAAATGAACAAACTCAGGTTATCGTCAGCGATGACATTATGTGGTATACTACGTACAGGCGCTTCCTACATCAATGCCAGCAACATGGAAAGCGCGTCAATTTTGGAGCGAGGGCGGAATGACCGACGGAACACTTCTTAACTAAGGAACTTGCCAATCCGTCAACCCCGTAAGATTAATCCTCCACTAACCCATTTGGAAAGGACACATGACCAGAGATTTCAACAAGCAAAGGCGAGACGACGAGCGACCGGACTCTCGCAACTCATCCTCCGGCAGGTATGGAGAAGAGCGGTCTCCCAGACCTGCCAGACCTCGACTCAATCGTGACACGGTAGATAGGGCCTGGGAGAACGGAGCGCGCCAGAATCATGCGGACTATCGCGCGCGTAATATGCAGAACGGCCAATCGCCACGCGAAAACTGGCGACGCCCGCAGCAATCAGGACAACCTTCCGCTTATAACGGTCGCACTAACAATAGTGGCAATAGCCGCACACCCTATGGGAACCGCGCAGATGATCGCCGACCGGGTGAGCGAACGCCCAACCGGTACCAGGGATCGCACCCGCGCCCCTACGAATCGGGTATGCGCAAATTTGACGAGAGACAGTATAGTGAGCGCCGGGATCACGAGTACCGGCCATCAGGCAGCGAAACACGTCCTCAACCTCGCGAGGGCGGGCGCTACCCCAACAATCGAACGCCATCACGAGACTACGAACCTCGCCGTGACGACCGGCCAGCAAATCGTTTCGAGCGCGATGAAAGGCCACCTCGCAGCTTCCAGCGCGACGACCGGTCTCCGCGTAGTTTCGAACGTGACGAAAGACCTCGTGGATATTATCGTGAAAGGCGACAGGAACGCGCAGCAGGACGACCCGACCCACAGAATCCACGCTGGCAAAGTCGCCCGCAGCGCTTCGCCCCTAAAAGCAGCAATTACCCGCGGCAAACGTCTCCGCGCGAGCAGTTCGAAGGCGACTACGAACAGTTTGATGCGCGCACAGCGCCCTCCGCGATAGAGCGCCAGCGGGAAATGAGGCTGCCGGATAACCGCGCCGCGCGACGGCCACGCGAAGATCAGCAGAGAGACGCTGAGTTCAAAGCAGAGATACACCAGGAAACTGCTAACCTGATTCAGCATATCGAGCCAGTGGAGCAAGCGAGCAATGACACAACGGGTGAAGCAGCGAGCGGAGCGTCCCCGAAGACGAAGAAGGCCAGGGCAGGCGCGCATCCGGCCAGCGCGAAAGTTCGCAGCAGAAAAGCCGCGGCAAAACAGTCGGACACCAACCCGGATACGCCTCACCTGAGGCCATCACATCGCGGTTTCAAATGGCCGGAGCCGCAGCAAACAGCAGAACAAACGCCGGAAGAATAAGTCTATATGCTTTATCCCAGCTATCTCAATCTTTATGAAACAGGCGAACTGGCAGAACGCGCCACTGCCGCCTGGGAGGTTTTGCGTAGCTGTACCATCTGCCCGCAAAATTGCCGCTGCAATCGTATCGCGGGCAAGACAGGCGTGTGCAGGTCTGGCACGGAAGCAATAGTCGCCTCGTGGAATGTTCACCGCAGGGAGGAACCGCCCATCAGTGGCACGCGAGGAGCAGGCACCATCTTCTTCGGCTATTGCCAGGCGCGCTGCACCTACTGTCAGAATTTCTCCTTGAGTCAGGGAGGGTTGGGTCACCGCGTCGGGGCGGAACGCCTGGCAGATATGATGATGTATCTCCAGAAGAAAAAATGTCATAACCTCGACCTGGTGACACCAACACATTTTGTGCCACAGATTCTAGCCGCCCTTGTCATCGCCTGCGGCAAAGGTTTGCGCCTACCTATTGTCTATAATTGCGCGGGATATGAAAACCTCGAAACGCTGCGCTTGTTAGATGGTGTGGTCGATATTTACCTGCCCGATTCCAAATATTCCGACAATAAAAATGCCTTACGTACCTCTAAAATGCCGCATTACGTCGAGTCGAATCAAATCACCCTACGCGAAATGTATCGCCAGGTCGGGCCGCTGCAACTCGATGATGATGGCATCGCGCGGCGTGGCTTGCTGATTCGTCACCTGGTAATGCCAGAGGATATTTCCGGCACGCGCGAAGTATTACGTTGGATCGCGGAAGAACTCAGTGCCGATACGCCCGTCAGTTTGATGGACCAGTACTTCCCGGCCTGGAAAGCCGTCAACGACCCTGTTTTGAACCGGCGTCTCACCTGGCTAGAGTATAGCGCAGCAATGGACGCGCTGGAAGACCTGAATTTGACCGCGGGATATGTGCAAGAAGATCTGATGGAACTGGATACAACGTATAATATATAGCTGCCGTATCGTCCGTAATGGATACAGCGTGCTATAATCTGAACAAGTCTTAAAGCTTGATGACCGAAACGGAGACTCCTTATTTATGAACGATACGGCCACTTTGAGCCGCTTATTTGCCGGTATCCAAACTGATCTGAACCAGGTAGATGCTACTTTTCAGGAACGTGCCACCTCCGGACTAGACATTCTTAACTCAGCATCAATGCACGCGCTTGGATCGCCCGGCAAACGTCTCCGCACAGCGCTCACGTTGCTCTCAGGAAAACTGAACTCGTACCGCTTTGATAAGCTGCTGCCCCTAAGTGTGGCCTTTGAGATGGTGCATCTCGCCACACTTATCCACGATGATATTGTTGACAATGCCATGACACGCAGGGGAAACCCGACCGTCAACGCGCTCTGGGGAAACAATATCGCCATCCTGCTTGGTGATTACTACTTCGCCAAAACAGCCGGCCTGATCGCAGATATTAATGATAATCGCATCGATCATCTATTTTCGGAGACGGTCGCCACGGTCTGCGAGGGAACCATTATGGAGATCATGACCGCCGGGCGTGTCGATCTTACCGTCGAAAGCTACTTCGAGAAGATCAGCCACAAGACCGCCTGCCTGATCGCCGCTTGCTGCAAAGGAGGGGCCATCGTCAGCCGGGCAACAAATGAAGAGATTTGCCTGCTGCAAGACTATGGGATGAACCTGGGCATCGCTTTCCAGATTATAGATGATATCCTCGATTACACAGAAGATCAGATTACTATAGGAAAACCGGCTGGCAATGATCTGCGCCAGGGTATGGTCACTCTACCACTGATCTACGCTTTGCAGGAACAGCCCCTGAACGGCAATCTACAAGGGGTGCATAATATCCTCAATGGCACAGCCCACAGCGAGGAAGATGTCATGTCTATTGTGCAGTGGGTCGTCAAAGGAACAGGCGTAAAACAGGCGCGCAACGATGCTCATGAGTACGCGAACAGAGCGCGCGAATCACTGAATCACTTCCCTCGATCAGCAAATCGTGTAATTCTTGACGAATTGATTGACTTCGTTATTACCCGCGACCATTAAGATGTCAAGAGTACATCCGACTCAACACCACCAGAATGATGACGCTTATCAAAATTGCGGCCAGCCAGAGAGCGGCATGAAGCCTGTCGTCACGCTGCCTCAGGGGCGGCAGTTCCTCAGGTTTGGGGAGTAAGAGTACCTGTTCGTTATCCAGATTATCCGTGTTCAGGCGAATGGGTAATGGTGGCATATAATCTGCTTGTTTCCGCTGAGTAGAATCCACCTGCTGCTCGCTTCTTGTTGTCAGGGTGGGCGCATAGTCCCCGGCAGGGAAGGCGGCGCTTGTCGCATTTCTATTGCCGGAAGAAGCGAGCGAGCCACTCACCGAACGGAGGGCCAGCAGTTCCTGGCGTAATTCGGATGGGCGTTGATAACGCTGGTTTGCAACAGCGCGCAGACCTTTCGTCAGGATAGCATCGAACTCGGACGATATGGCATGATTGATGCGCTGCGCCTGCGGAATGCTGCCATTGATGCCTGATGGCACGAGGCCCGTTACTGCGTGATAGGCAGTGGCTATTAAGGAGTACATGTCAGTGCGTACATCAACTAATCCACGCACAAATTCTGGGGGTGTATATGGCGAAAGGCGAGTACGTTCCAGGCCGACCACAAATTGTGTCGCTCCCCCGGCAAGCACGACAGAAAAATTCGTCAAGAAATACTGCGGCCCACCGCGCCCGGCAATGATATGTTCGGGACGAATTAACCCATGCACCAATTGAGGCGATTGCTGTGACAGCAGGTCCAGCACCTCAGTTATCTGGAGACAACATTCAATAACATCCTGCTCCGGTAATGGTCGCCCGGAGTAACGGAGGCGCTGCAATAACGATTCCCCTTCGATTGGCTCAAATACGAAGAAACTGCGCCCCTGGTCGCCGAAAGCGTCCCACAAGGCGGGAATACGCGGGTGTCGCCCTACGTTCGCCAGCGCCATCGTCGCTGTGCGTAAGATAGACTGAGACATTACCGAGGACATTTCAGGCAGCGCTACTTCACTGATCATTACCCGCGCGCCGCCTCGCTGAGAGTCTTTACCAATCCAGATCGCCTCAAAGACTCCAGACAACCAATCCTGCCGCTCCAACAATTCCTGCAAACGATAGCGATTGCCGCGCAACTGCACGCCGGGGAGCAGAGGACGCGCGTTCGAGGGTTGCCTTGCCAATCTTGTTAACGTGTTTGGCTGTGCTGGCTGCAGGAAGGAAGGTACACCACCTGCCGACGGCGGACGTGGCAAGTTTCTTACAGTCATGCCCACGTCATTAGGGGTAGTTCGACGCTGGATCAATGGCTGCGATGGCACACGAGATACACCTTGTTGAATACCATCTGCGACCTGCTGAGCCGGGGGGCGGCGCAAGCCCTGCTGCGTAGTTCCAAACGAAGGCGATGAATTGCCGCCTGGTAATGGTGGTCTAGGAAGAGATTTTCCAGCTTCCACATCTCCGAAAGGTGACGCTTTTCGCAAGGGTTTTTTTTCAAAGGCTGGCCTGGGGGTCACGTTGTTCGCCGACGCAGGTCCATATGTATGCGAACTCGGCCCTCGCGGCGGAATCAGGGAAGGCGATGCCGGAGACATCGGACGTGGAGTAACTGGGAGAGAGTGATCACGCAGTCCATCTGTTTGTGGCTTCACCGCTGGCATACTACCTGATTGTTGTCTCAAAATCGGCCTGACCGGTCTTGGGGTTTGCGTGTTAATGGGCGGCAGGTTTGGTGATGACGTCTTTGAACCTGCAGCCGGTGCGCTGCCGAATTGCTGCCTCGCCAATGGTATGCCGCCAGACGCTTGATTGGGAGTTGGTGTTTGACCGGATGACAAACCACCTCTCTGAAACGGATTAGAGGGGTTGGTTGTCGCTGCTGGGGGATTGGACACGCGCGGTCTAAACCCACAGTTTGAGCAAGAACTCCTGCTGGCATCCCACTCGCCGCCACAACGTGGACATAACATGGTGTACCTCTCTCTTACTATGCGCAAGATCCCCTATAGTGATAAATAACAAACCCCGAGGCAAGTTAACCTCGGGATCGAGCAATCCGTTGACGAAGAGATTGTTCTCGCAAAGGTATAGTATTCAAAAACATGCAATACTGTCAATACTTGACACCATAAATTACTATTGCTTCGCGCCGATTACTTCATATTACGTCCGATAGGAGCCAATGCGCTAAGAAATCCTTCCAGAGCTTTAGCCAGTTCGTATAACTGGGTTGCTTCAACCACAGAAACTTCGTGGTTGGCGTGCGCTACACGGTAGAGCAATTGCACAGTCGCGTGCCTGGTAGGAGCGCCGCTCTCATTAGTTAATGAGCCCAGCAGCGATGTACGCATTGCATCAACGCTTGCATTGACTTCATCCAGGTTCGCGATATCAATGAAGCTGGCCGCTTTGGGCTGATTCGTACCCTGGCTCCCCTGGCTTTTCCCACCCCTGTTCGCTTCCCACTGGCGCCGCGCCTGTTTGCCTGCGGCACAATAACAGAATTCGGGATGGGTAGAATCAGAATTTTGTAACCCGCTATCATCACAAATCGGGCAGATAGGCATAGGTGGCCTCCTCACTCGCTGTCTTTGCTACGGTCTGCTCTACGCACTATATCACATCTGCTTTATATCTGCCCAGATTGCCGCCAGACGCCTATGATAAGTTATCGGTATCAGAGTGCAACAACATGATAGCTCACAGGTAATGGGTTTGACCACTCAGATAATCTTTAAGCATCTTTTCACAATCGAATGCCATATGCCCGAACACCTCATCAGGAGTACGCCAGCAAGGCATGCCCTCACCAGAACCACGTGGAGAGCCATCCACAATGCAGCCTTTGTAGGTAATGGCAATAGCGCGAAAGCGTGGGTCCCGCTTCAGCGATGAATAGACGCCGACAAAGCCGGTGATTTTTACCGTATAACCAGTTTCCTCGCGCGCCTCACGCAGCACACATTCCTCGACGGTCTCCCTGTGCCGCACGATGCCGCCGGGGACAGTATAACCCAGTCCGTCCGAACGGTCGATCAGAAGTATTTTGCCATCCTGTTCAATGACAATGCCTGCGCCAAGTAAGGGAGAGATCTGCCCCAACGTCAGCAGCACGATTAACTTGTACGCCAGGCCCGCTAATATGCCCTTTATCTTCTCTTTCATCCCCCGTCTACTTTCGTAGTTGTGTAATGCCATTCCTCACAGCTAGCTCACGCCTTCCTCCACCTCGCCCGCGAAGCTCTGCTGCTGCCTGGCCTGGTCAGCCGCCAGGCGATCGGCCACCTGACCGGCAATATCTTGAATTATAGCTGATACAGGTGACTCCGGCACGCTGACTACTACCGGTTTCCCGGCATCTCCACTCCTGGCAGTAGCAGGGTCAAGCGGTATTGCACCCAGAAAAGGCACATCATGTAGATGCGAATATTCCTCTGAACTCTGGGGAAAAATATCGATGCGCTCCCCACAATGCGGGCAGAAAAACCCGGCCATATTCTGTATAAGTCCTAAAATAGGAATACCCGCGCTCTGAAACATACCTAACCCCTTGGCGGTATCGATGCGGGCAACATCCTGCGGAGTAGTGACAAGTATAGCGCCATGCAGTTGCAGTTCCCGGCACAGGGTCGCCTGAGGTTCGCCGTTGCCGGGGGGAAGATCAATCAACAAATAGTCCAGCTTACCCCAGTTGACGATGTTAAGCAACTGGCGAATGAGCATGCCCTGCACATCCGGCATGGGCGCAACAGCCTGTTCTTCGCCAATAAAAAAACCAACTGACATCACCTTCACGCCATAACGTTGTAATGGTTGCAACATTTGATTGGGCGTAAGTTGGCCGCGCTGCCCAAGCGGCAGAGTTGCACTCCATCCCTGGCCTTCGTTGCGCTTACGCACTCCTAACATCATGGGAACACTGGGACCATAGGTATCAGCATCCAGCAGCCCGACCTGCGCACCGCGCTGTGCCAGTGCGACGGCAAGATTAACACTGACGGTCGATTTGCCAACGCCGCCTTTGCCACTACCAATCACCACCATATGCGTTACCTGCTCTACCCGCACTCTTCGTAAACGTCCTTGCACGCTGTAACTCCACATTTCTAGCAAGTCACTACGGTTCGATCATATTTGTGCAGTATACGGGTGTTTAATACATTTGGCAAGGTGGGAAAGGTGGGCAGCTTGCAGCACGGCCAGAAAAACAGCTATACTGTACGGGTGACATGTAGTGATGCCCCTTGCGGGCATCAGGCTAGTTCAGGAGCACTTTGCTTGTACCGCTTGCTGGCTATCGACCTTGACGGCACTTTACTAACCCCACGCCCACAAAAAGCTATCACTTCGCGCGCCCGGCATGCGCTGCTTAAGGCTGCTGAGGCCGGTATAACCATCGTGATAGCCACCGGACAGAACCTGGCCGTGCTGCAACACGAGTGCGGCGATTTACCATTGAATGGGCCACAAATTATCGAGAACGGCGCTATCATCGCGGATATACACGGCGTGATCTACCATCAATCACTGCTGCCTGGAGAATACATACTCCCAACGCTATCCATGCTGCGCGTCGCCGGCTTCTATCGCGCTTATCATACGCTGCACCGGGTCTATGCAGATAGTGGCGCGCCGCGCGTGCGCGAGTGGTATCGTCCTCCTGTGCCGCCCATAATCGAGGTCGAAGATGTCGCGAACCTGTTTCCATTGCCCTGTGTCAAGGTCGTGGGCATTGGCACTGAGGAGATGATTCGCGCCAAACGCGACGAGTTTGAGCGCCTGTACTCAGGGAAATTATACGTAACGCAATCATCGTTTGACCTGGTCGAGTTCCTGCATCCCGGCGTTTCTAAGGGCAACGCGCTCATCAAAATAGCGGCAGACCTGGGCCTCAAAGCGGAAGAGGTAGTGGCGTTTGGCGATAATCATAACGACATCGGCATGCTGCGCTTCGCCGGACTGGGCGTAGCGATGGGCAACGCGCACGACGAGGTGAAGGCCGAGGCGGATCATGTGACGCTCAGCAACGCCGAAGATGGCGTTGCCGTCGCCATTGAAGAACTGGTCCTGCCTACACTCAAATGATGCCAAGTTCCCTGCCCACGCGCTCGAAGCTGCCCAACGCCTTCGATAGCTCCTCCCGCGTGTGGATGGCCGTGACGATGGTGCGCACGCGGCACTTATCGGCGGGAACAGTGGGATAGACGATGCCCTGCGCGAACACGCCCTCCTCGAAAAGTCGCTGGCTGAGCTTCATAGCCAGTGCGCCCTCGCCCACGATAACGGGCGTGATGGGTGTTTCGCTCTTGCCGGTATTGAAGCCAAGCTGCTCAAGGCCGCGCTTGAAGTAGGCGGTATTCTCCCACAGCCGTTCGACAAGGCTGTTGTCATTTTCGAGGATATCCAGCGCGGCGATACAGGTAGCAACCACCGAGGGCGGATGCGAAGTGCTGAACAGGACGGGGCGCGCGCGCTGCAACAGGAAATCGCGCATATCCTGGCTGCAAGCAACATAGCCGCCAAGCGCGCCGATACCTTTGGAAAGCGTGCCGATTTGCAGGGCTACGCGGCCATCCAATCCAAAATGACTGACGCTGCCGCGCCCATTTTTGCCAAGCACGCCGCTTGAATGGGCATCATCGACCATCACAAACGCGCCATATTCCTCCGCCAGCGCCACGATTTCGGGCAGGGGAGCGATATCGCCATCCATGCTGAAGACGCCATCGGTGACGACCATCACTTTGTGCGCGCCTCTGGACTCTTCGAGTACCCGGCGCAGCCCCGCCATATCCTTATGTGGGAAGACTTTACGCGGCGACTTGCTCAAGCGGATACCATCGATGATGCTGGCGTGGTTCAGTTCATCGCTGATGATCATGTCTCCCTCGTGCATCAGGGCGTTGATGACACCCAGGTTAGTCGCGTAGCCGGACTGGATGGTCAGCGAAGCCTCGGTATGCTTAAACTGCGCCAGTTTCTCCTCCAGCGCATTATGCAGCGTCATGGTGCCAGCAATGGTGCGCACCGAGCCGGAACCCACGCCATATTGCTCAATGGCCTTGATGGCAGCCTCGCGCAAACGAGGATGCACCGTGAGGCCCAGGTAGTTATTAGAGGAAAGGGTGATGACCTCGTGTCCATCAATTATAACAGTAGCTTTTTGCTCTGTTTCCAGCACGCGCGGCAGGTGGAAAACGCCCTTCGCTCGCAGGGCATCCAGCTCGTTTTTCAAGTACGTTTGCAGTTTATCCATGCTTTCCTTCTTTCCTGAAAGGTGCAACATCCGGTTAAAACGTCAGGACGATTTTACCGCAGTCACCGGTTTTCATGATTTCCATAGCGTCATGAATGCGCTCAAAGGGCAGCGTATGCGTAATCACCTGTTTGAGATCGAGTTGACCCGATTCGAGGATGCGGCGCGTGCGATACCAGGTATCAAAGATGCGCCGCCCTGAGATGCCCAGCACGGTTGCGCCTTTGAAGATGATATCATTGGCCAGGTCAAGCTCAATCATACCCGCAGGTAGGCCCAGCAGTGAAACCCGCCCGCCGTTGCGCAGCGCCTTGAAGCCCTGGCGAATGGCCGAGGGATGTCCCGACATTTCAAGCACGACATCCACGCCGAGGCCGCCAGTGATATCTAGAATCTGCTGCACAGGGTCAACTTCGCGCAGGTTTATGACGTAGTTCGCACCCATCGTGGTCGCCATATCCAGGCGCTTGTGATTTGGTTCAATGGCGAAAATGGCGCTTGCGCCGGAAATGCGACAAAGTCCTACCGCCCACAAACCGATGGGACCGCAGCCGAAGACTGCTACCGTCCTTTCGGCGATTTCGCCCGCAAAGGTAGCATGTACCGCGTTGCCGAATGGCTCTTGAATCGAGGCGACGTGGTGATCGATTTCTTTTCCCGTTTTCCAGGCAACGCTTTCGGGAATGGCGATATACTCGGCGAATGCGCCATCGCGGTCTATACCCAGTATCTGCACATTGCGGCAAACGTGCGCCTGGCCCGTACGGCACTGGTAGCAGCGGCCGCAGGTGATGTGCGTTTCAGCCGCCACAAAATCACCTGGAACAAGCTCGGCAACTTCATGACCCACCTCCACGACTTCGCCGGCAAACTCATGACCAAAGATACGCGGAATGCTCATGCGACTTTGCGCCCAGGCATCCCAATCGTAGATATGCATGTCTGTGCCGCAGATCGAGGCTGCTTTGATCTGTACCAGCACATCACGCGAACCAATCATGGGGATATCCACCAGGGCAACCGTTGCTCCAGGCGCCGCCTCTACTTTGAGGGCCGCCTTCATTTTTCCGTTCATTTTGTAAATGTCCTCCAGGGGATTACTTGGGTATGACCTGCTACGATGCTGGTACTGTTATCTTCATTATGCTTCTTTCCAACGCTGATTGCAAGCTGAACACGATAAGCCAGGGTGAAGGACCCTTGCGGTCGCCCAGCCGCCGTCGCCCGTAAGACTTGTCTAAAGTATGCTTTTCTGGTAAAGTAATGTGCATTATAGAGAGAAGCCGCGCAAGCTGAAAATAATGTCGTTTGGAGTTCAGCATGGCCAGTACAACTCAAACGTCTCGCCGTCCTAATTTCTTTCGTGGCATAACCTCCACGTTTACGCTGGCTAAGTGGCGCTGGCGTCAGCACTGGCTGCTCCTGCTGATTATCACCCTGGGTATGGTCGCTTCTATTGTGCTTGTCTGTACGATGCCCCTGCTATCAGAGGTTCTGCAAACGGCGAGTCTGCGAAATACGTTAAGCGCCCCGCCGGCGAATACTGAGCTTGCCGCGCATCTCACCTCTCCAGGACTCTCCAATCAAACAGTTGAGACCTTCTTCCCAACGATTGATAGCGCTTTCCAAACCAATCTGAAGTCCTATCTCAACGGCCCACCACGGCTAGAGGTGCAGACCCCCAACTTCACTTTTCTCTCGCCGAGACTTTCCTTCGATAATCAAATGACGATTGATGCTACCTCGATGGCGCTCTCAGCCAGCCATGTAACATTGGCGCAGGGTCGATTACCACTTGCCAGCAGCAAAGATGTCGAAATTGCGCTTACGCCTGAAGCGGCAAAGTTAATAGGTGTCAAGCTCAATGATTTCATTACATTGCAATTAAATTTTGTCTCTCGCACTTCATCCCTCCCCACTGCAACACTTGTGCCTTCTCATCAGGGACTCACCCTCCATGTCGTTGGGCTCTTTCATGTGCAAACGGGCGATCCATTCTGGCATGGCGAGAGTTTCCTGCCACAACTGCCGCAGTCTGACGCCGTACCGATTACACTGTTTACAGCGCTGGCCTCAAGCCAACCGTTCCTGGCAGCGTTAGATCGAATCGCACTGGCACACTATGAACCTCAAGCCCAGGTGATCTTCACAGGTGTATCTTTTCTCACCTGGTATTATCACCTGAATCCCTCCCACGTCTCGATCAACCAGCTTGATGATCTCATCAATCGGCTCGGTGCAGTGCAGTCCTACGTCGCCAATAACTTTAATTATCCTGGGCTAAGCCTTGCTCTTTCCGGCATTGCTTTTCATAGCCCCACGCAGCCGAGCTTGCTGGAACAATTTCGCACCCAGCTTTCAACTGCCCGTATCCCTGTCGGCATCTTCACTGCGCTGATTGTCAGCCTGCTGCTGTTCTTCATAAGCGTGATGATATTATTACTGCTTGACCGGCAGGCGGAGACTATTATCGTTTTACGTAGTCGTGGCGCAAGCAATATTCAGATTTTTGTTTCATTGCTCTCGCAGTGCATTGGTCTCAGCATTGCTGCGCTCATTATAGGTCTGCTGCTCACGCCGGCGGCATTACTTCTGATTGCACGGCTACTTCTCACCACTGCGGATCAAAGCGCGCTTGATGTGGTCATGAATGCGCCCGCGCAGGCAGTGTGGAGTGTACGATACTATGCGTTGATTACTGCTCTGGCAGCCGTTATCGTGATGAGCCTGGCGCTCCTGGGCGTTTCCCGCCTGAACCTGATGACAAAGGGCAGCGAAAGCGGGCGTTCTCCGCTCTGGCGTCGTCTCAATCTCGATCTGTTCGCTGCCATGATTGCGCTTGTAGGGTACGGGTTATCTCTCTATTTCGCTTCAATTCAACAGCAATTAGATGCGCAGACACAACTACTGGTTGCCGGGCCATTAGCATTTATAGGGCCATTCTTTCTGATGATAACCGCCATCCTGCTCCTCCTGCGCATCTTTCCCTGGCTGTTACGACTGGGAGCCAGATTTGCTTCACGAGGGCGCGGCGCTACCCCACTGCTGGCCCTGGCGCAAATCAGCCGCGCGCCGCGAAAATCTCTGCGCCTGATCTTGCTGCTGGCGCTGACAATAGCTTTTGCTTTCTTTACCCTGGTCTTTGCCGCCTCAGAAGCGCAGCGGGCAAATGCCATCGCTGCCTACGAAGTTGGGGCCGATTTCAGCGGCGCTATACCCTTTACATCTTACGCGTATGCTCCACCAGAGGAGACTGCGCTGTATCGCCGCATTCCCGGAGTGACATCCGCATCTGCCGGGTTTGAAGAAGGAGGAAGTTTGACGGCGGTTCCTCCATATCTCCCGCTGCTGTTACGCGCTGTTGATCCGGGCACATACGCCAATACGGCTTACTGGTCATCCCAGGACTCAGCGCAATCCCTGGCATCTCTTATGGCGCAGCTTCTCTCGCAGCGAGATACAGCCATCACACATGACTATGTTCCCGCAATTATCGATAGAGCATTGTCGAATGAACTGCCGCTGCATGTTGGATCCACGTTTGCGATATTGCCTGACGTATCTCATCAATACAATAGCCTTGTCGGCCGTATGCATTATGTGATTATCGCCGTGGTAGATCATATTCCAGGTATCGATGAAAGTACCGAGGGCGGCACACTGGTAGATTACCAAACGTTTGCAGCAGTCGAGGCAAAAGATGCCGGGCTGAACGGCGTAAATATTACTTCAAATCACGTCTGGCTGCGCACTTCTGATGCCGCTGCCAGCAATATCTATACGACGCTGACTTCCTCGAATTTGCGTCTTGCGTTCCTTTCTGATCGCTATGCGCTAGCAAGCGCTTTGTACAATGACTCGACATACTTAAACCTGATCAGCGTACTGGCATTCGGCGTAACTGCTGCCTTCTTGCTGGCGTTTTTCGGGAATCTGCTGGCCTCCTGGTTAAGCGCGCGCAGCAGGCTTACCAGCTTTGTTGTATTGCGCGCGCTTGGCACTTCCATCCGGGGTATTACCAGCGTGTTCCTCTGGGAACAGGGCATCGTGTACGCGGCGGCGCTGCTGCTTGGTATCCTCTTCGGCGCATTGCTAGCGTTTACGGTAGCGCCTGCGCTGATCTTCACGGGCGTCCCTCCTGGCGCAGGCGTGGTTAATGGGAATATCATCGATTTTACCGCGCTGCAGCACATCATCCCGGTACAGGTGGTAATGCCTCTTTCGCTGGTTATAGCATTGTTGGTTTTTATCGTCACCTGCGCGATTGCGCTGGGCATGATGGTCTCGCTGGTGCTGCGCCGTTCAATAGGCCAGGAACTGCGTTTGAATGATGATGCGCGGCTGGACTTTGCCACAAGAGAAGAAGTGTCCGCGCCACGTTCAAGAGCGAAAGCGGCAAAGGTACCCCGCCAGCGTCTCTCGACAGGTTCATCCACGTGGAAATTATCGCTTTTACAAATCCGCCGGGCCACTTTGCTGACTTTTCTAGCAGGGATAACGATGATAACTGCGGTTGGCATTATGTGCCTGATTCCCCTCTATTCCTCGATCACGATCAATGGCGGGTTGCATAGCCTCCTGCGCGCGAATGCCGCCACATCTCCAATTATGTTTGATACTTCGACGCAGGCCCTATCAACACGGGTTGTGGACGGGGTAGAGCAAAATGTAGCTTCACTGGCACAAAAAGACATTGGTCCCTACCTGGATCATGCCACTTACTTCACCGTTCGGGAGTCCGATTTTCAGCTTGTTAAGCCATCACCCTCCACTCACGTTACGACGTTAAGCCTGGTGAGCGCACCTTTGCAACAGGCGGCATCGCACCTGACTCTACTACAAGGGCGATTGCCGGACAATACCAATGGAGATATCGAGACGCTGCTGACTCCTGATACCGCAAGCAACTTGCATGTAGTTGTTGGCTCCCGGCTGGCATTAAGTCTGAGCATCTTCGTACCCAGACCGCCAGGACCACCCATCGAACGACCGATCACACTTAATTTGCTCGTCGTTGGTCTGATAAGCGTAGCGCCGGGCGATGCATTCTGGCATGGAAATGACTTTCAGCCGGTGGTATCAGGAACACAGCAATTTAGCGATACGCTGCTCGTTCCAAATGCTCCCTTTCTGGCCGTATTCGACCAGGCTGCTCGTGCCTTTCAGGCTGATGCACTTTTCGCGTCGCAGCCGTTTGAAATCACCTGGGTCTCTCACCTGAATGTCTCTCCGCTCGTGGCCGATCAACTTGATACACTGATCGGTTCACTTGCGCGGTTGCAAGCAGATGTCGCGCACATGTCTGAAAACGCTCAGAATAGCTTACAGCTTAATCTTAATGGAATTTCCATCTTTCCCTATCTGACACAGGTTAACGTATTCGACACCAGTACGGGTTCATTTGATCTACCCAACACCCTCGCCAGCTATCGTAGTCGTGTAGGAGTGATTGCCATACCCATCTTCATACTTTCGGCGTTGATTATCGGACTGATGCTCTTCTTTGTGAGCCTGCTTGCTTATCTGCAGGTTGAGCGGCAGGCCGATGCCATCGCTGTCTTACGCAGTCGGGGAGCAAGTAATAGTCAAATCTTCAGATCGATGGTCTTACTGAGCTGCATGCTTGGTCTTATTGCACTTGTTATCGGCCCGCTCCTTGCGCTTTTCTCAGGAACCTTCCTCGCCGGTCAGAGTCTCGAGGCTGGTGGGAAAGACGCGCTGGCGTTAGTTACAAATCATCCCTGGAACGCTCTGCTCTCGGTAAGCTGGTATGCGTTGGCAACTGCGCTGGGCGCGATCATCGCGCTCATCTTAGCGCTGCTATACGCGGCAGGTATGAATATTCAGGCGCTCCGGCGCGAAACGGCGCGCTCGACTCACCGTCCTCTCTGGCAGCGCCTGAGATTGGATGTCGCGGCAATAGTGATTGCCTTTGCCGGCTACTTCATCTCGCTCTACTTCAACAGTACTGAGAAACTGGCGGATACGCGCAGCGTCGTGCTGTTTTCATCTCCACTGGCGCTCATTGCGCCACTATTCCTGGCAATCGGCTGCATCCTGCTCCTCTTGCGCATCTATCCCCTGCTGCTAAGGCTGGGCGCAGGCCTGGCTGCTCGCGGTCAGGGAGCCATCGCGATGCTGGCTTTTGCGCACATGTCTCGCGCCCCACGCCAGACATTGCGCATAACTCTGCTGCTGGCTCTAACCGTAGCATTCGCCATATTTTCCCTGGTCTTCACCTCTTCACAAACGCAGCGATCGTCTGATATCGCGGCCTTCGAGTCTGGTGCTGATTTCAGCGGGAGTATGGCCGTTCCCGTCAATCCGCAACAAGCATCTCTTGCAGGTGTAACCTCAACCTACAAGCAAGTTCCAGGTGTTATCTCTGCGACTGCCGGTTTAAGTGAAAATGGCATTCTCGCTCAATCTCTTCAGAATATTCAGATAGCGGTAAGAGCCATCGATGCCAATACCTTCGCGCAGACTGCGGATTGGACAACGAAGGATTCGTCCCAATCTCTCACTTCATTAATGGGTCTGCTGCTTCAGCAGCGACAACGTGGCATACAGCAAGATCGAGTTCCTGTTATTATTGATTCAGCAGCAGCGAGCAATCAAAATCTCCGGGCTGGCTCTACATTCACCCTGGATATGGAAGGTTTACCAGACTATAATTTGGGACTGGATAAGAGCGAACTAAACTGTGTGGTAGTTGCCGAGGTACAACATATTCCTACCGTGAACGAAGGAGCTACCGTGGATGCCAGCGGCGACACCGCTACAGTCAATGGAGGAGTAGTGCTGGATTATACGACCTACGCGACTCTCTACCAGCGGGATAATTCCATCAGCCCGGGAAAGTCACCTCAAGCAATTGCCGATGCTAATATAGCAAATCTTGACCCCAGCCAGTATATAGCGGTGTCCAGGAATGGCCTGAAGGCAGTGTTACCTATCAATTATCTCTGGTTACACACCCAGGATGATCCGGCAGCGTTAGCGCATTTGCGTACCGCGCTTACAACTGCGCCTCTGCGCCTGCACAATCTCTATGACCGGCGCGCCCTGCTTGATACCCTTAATAGTGAGCCGCTCTATCTCGACCTGCTGACACTGCTGTCAATCGGAGCGACAGTTACCCTGTTACTGGTGCTGCTAGGCTACGTGCTTGCTTCCTGGCAGAATGCGCGCCTCCGCTCGGGCAGTTTTACGACGCTGCGCTCTCTCGGCGCAACTGCTGTACAGGTAACCAGCCTGTTTTTGCTGGAACAAGGCGTTGTCTTTTTCACAGCACTGATCATCGGCCTCCTGTTTGGAGCCATACTTTCGGCAACAGTTGTCCCAACGTTGATATTTTCTGACATTCCCATCACCGGCATATTGAGCAACTTGAGCGATAGCCAGTTTTATCTCATCCAACAAACGTTCCCAAAGCAGATTGTGATCCCATCAACACTGGGCATCGCCCTCGTTCTGCTGGTAAGTGTCTGTATGATTGCCGTTGGTACGATGGCCAGGACGGTGCTGCGTCCATCTTTAGGTCAGGCGCTTCGCCTGAACGAGGATTAGCATTGATTACTCGCTGCTGCAATGATGTACAATGCTTATCATAATGCGAGAGGCGCATCGACTATGTATTACTCTGGAGGATCGCATGAAACGCGATGAACAAGAACCCTGGACGCTCGACACCTTGCTTGTGCATGGCAGCCAGCAACACGCCATCACCGAGCATTCCGGCATTCCAACCGTACAACCCATCTCTCCCAGTACCACCTACCTGCACGCGGATATAGAAACGCTTGACCATGCTTTCGGCGGGGAACTCCCTTCAGGCGAAAAGGCGTATGTCTACGCTCGCCAGGGCAATCCCAACGCGCAGGCGCTCGAAAACCTGCTCGCGGAGGCAGAGCATGGCGCGGGCGCTGTGGTATTTGGTTCTGGCATGGCCGCGATACACGCTGCGCTGCTGACTGCCGGGCTGACGCCGGGCGCAAAAATACTGGTCGCGCAGGACCTTTACGGGCCGACCATCGGCATGCTGCGCTCACTCTTTATACCCTTTGGCGTTGAGGTGATGCTACGCGACCTGTGCGACCCCGGTGTCGGCGAAATGATTCGCGACGAACAGCCAGATGTGATTTACGTGGAAACGCTCTCCAACCCACTCGTCAAATTGATCGATCTGCATGCCATCAGCGCAGCCGCGCGCGAAAGCGGAGCTGTGACCATCATTGACAGCACTTTCGCCACACCCTATCTTATCAGGCCAATTGAACACGGCTTCGATCTCGTCATACATAGCGCGACCAAGTACATGGGAGGTCATGGTGATACTACTGCCGGCGTGGTGATCTGTGCCCAAAACGCACATGCCCGGCAGGCCCGCTCCTATGCCACCATGCTGGGAGCCATGCTCAGTCCATTCGATGCTTTTCTCGTTTCACGCGGCTTGAAAACACTGCCCCTGCGCATGGAACGCCAGTGCGCTAACACCCTCGAAGTCGCGCATTTCCTGCAGCAGCACGCGTCTATCGCGCGAGTGCATTATCCAGGGTTGCCTGACCATCCACAACATGAACTTGCTGCGCGCCTGTTCCGCCGCAATAGCTTCGGTGGACTGTTAGCATTTGAATTAAAGGAGCAGTCGCGCGAAGCAGCATTCCGTTTTATGAGCAGGCTCCAACTCTGCCTGCCGGCAACCACGCTCGGTGATGTCTATACCGAGGTCAGCTATCCGCCGATGTCCTCACATCGCAATCTCACGCCTGCTGAACGCCAGAAAATTGGTATCACCGATGGCTGCATGCGCCTCTCGGTCGGTATCGAGGATGTGCGGGACATCATTCGGGACCTGGAGCAGGCGCTCGAATAAGAAGGATAAGGCAGATGTCTGGTCAGGATGTTAAGCCCCGGTTCTATTGAAACAGAAGAGCAAGAAGCCGTCATATACGAATACGAACGCATCTGTATAGCGCACCAATAAGTTAGAAAGAAAATAATTATGTATTTAGGAGATCGTTACCGATTACAAAACCCCATAGCACGCTCCGTAATGGCCACCATGTATCGTGGCATAGATACCTATACGAACCAGGCTGTAGCCATCAAAGTGCTACGCGAAGTTTACAGCGACGACCCAAAGTTTGTGACACGCTTTCAGCGTCAGGCGAAGTTGATGAACTCATTGCAGCATCCCAATATTGTGCAGACCTACGACTACGGGCAGACCGATGGCACGTATTATATCGTTATGGAGCTGGTGGAGGACACTGACTTGCGCCGCTACATGCGTTCCCGCGGAGTACTCGACGTTGAACGCGCAGCCATCATTGCTCACAATGTTGCGCTTGGCTTGGGTGCGGCTCATCGTATGGGGATCGTCCATCGCGATGTCAAGCCACAGAATATCCTGGTAGGTCATGATGGCTCGATTAGGCTCACCGACTTCGGTATGACATTGGGGACTGTCCAATACATGTCGCCGGAGCAGGTCAGGGGTGAGACTATCAGTCCTGCTGTGGATGTGTATGCGCTTGGCATTGTCATATATGAAATGCTGACTGGACGCACGCCGTTTGACGGTGATACTCCTGTGGCAGTGACAATGCAGCATATGCAAGACCCGCCAATCCCACCCAGCCAGCTCAACCCCAATATTCCCCTGCCTCTGGAAGAGATTATCCTGCGCTGCCTAGAAAAGGTACCGGAGATGCGCTTCCGGAATGGCTCGCAACTGGCACGCGCGCTGGAAACATCAGGCGAAACCGATAGCAATCGAGACGCACCTGTCTAGATGACATCAGAATAGAAGCGCAAGAATTAGCCTCGATGCTTCAGTGGAGCACGAATCCGGCCTGTTATTGGTTGCGACCAAAATAGCTGCCGCGCTTGCGCGTTGTAGTGGGCGTAAAGCGTTCCGATTCTTCCGCGACGGCTTTTCCCGTGAGGATCACTTCGTGCGCCCAGAGCAAATCAGCGCCGGATACTTCGGTGCGTCCATGTTCTAGGGCGCGCATGATACCTGCCAGGCAAACCTCGCGGAAATGGCTGCCGGGATGCTTCAGAAGATGCGGCGCAACCGGGGCGTGTTCTTCCTCGCGATAAGCATTGCCCAGAAAATGCGCCAGCATGCGACGCGCTATCTCGACATCTTCCACCAGGCCGATCTCAATCAATACATCGATACGACCTGTGCGGTCTCTGATGCGGGGATCGATTTTTTCGGGGTCGCTGCTCGTGGCAAGCAAGAGCGTACCCGCCACATTATCGGGCGTCGCCACACCATCCAGCGTGTTCAGCGCCAGTTGCAATTCCGGTGGGTTAGCCACAAATACTTCAAAATCCTCGACAAGGATGAGTGATGGAAGTTGGCTTTCCGCCGCCACGCGCAGAGCATAGGCAAGTTGCTGCCACGCGCCGCTATTACGAGATAGGGGAGGGGCGCATACATAAAATACCAGGCCGCCCTGCTTTGCATGATAAGCGCCTTCCGCTCTGAGCAGAGTCGTTTTGCCAGTACCAGGCGGGCCGATTAAGAGAGCCTTGCGCAGACGTGGAATGCGCAGAGCGGCATAGCGATCCAGTATCTCCTTATCGAAGATATGACGCTGGGCTGTGATACGGGTCAGTGTAGCGGGCGGCAAGACTATATCGTCATAGGTGGCATTTATAATGACATCCGCCAGCTCGTCATCGCCGCCAACAATCTCGATGGTGCCGCGCTTCTGCTGCCGCCACATATCTTCATAGGTCTCGTCCAGCAGCTTCAGGAATGCCAACCACTCATCCTGATGTCCAGGAGGAACTGCGTTGAGGGTATGCGATTCGCTGCTATCGGAGTCATAGTAATAAACGGATAACGCTTTCCAGCCCGAAGCGAAGGTATAGCAAATCCAACTATACGGCGCTGACGGAACAGAGCCGCGCTCACCAATTTCGGCAGGACGGAGCATATCAGACTTTAGCAGCACATTCACTTCTCCGGTTGCTGCGATGCCCTGCGCATAAACAGGGGCATCCAGCAATTCCCAGGCTTTCAGTTGTCCCAGATTGGCCTTCTTGCGTTGTTTGCCATTGGCGGCAAGCCGATTGAGCAAGACTGGATGGTGCTCAAGCTGAACCCTGCGCTGGACAGGCGAGGCAAAGATCAGTGGA
>DATGGW010000244.1:0-5895 GCA_035308345.1 Ktedonobacteraceae bacterium
ACCAGGGCGACCGCAAGGGTCGCCCCTACTATACACGCATCAGGCTACCAAACCGCGTATAGTAGGGGCGGGGCTTGCCCCCGCCCTGGATTCCTGCCCACGCCCCTGGATTCTACCCCACCATGACAAACAGTCTTGAAGCGTAGTTTATATCTCTCGATACTCGCCCTCAATAGTGCCGGAATCATTATCAGGCATTGGCCCTTGCGATCCCGCACCAGTACCGGCTCCGGCCTGGCTGTAGATGTCCTGGCCGACGCGCTGCATGGCGCTTTCAAGTTCACTGGTCGCGCTGCTCACCCGCGACATATCGTTGCTGGATATGGCATCGCGCACCGCTTTGATCTTGTCTTCCACATCAGCGCGCACGCTGGCAGAGACTTTATCCCCCACATCGTGCAGAGTGCGTTCGGCCTGATAAGCCACGCTGTCGGCGCGATTGCGCAATTCGATCTCCTCCTTGCGCTGGCGGTCTTCCTGCGCGTGCATCTCTGCATCGCGCACCATGCGATCAATCTCATCTTTGGAAAGACCGCTGGAGGCCGTGATCGTTATCTTCTGCTCGCGCCCGGTTGCCCGGTCCTTCGCAGAGACGTTCAGGATGCCGTTGGCGTCGATATCGAAGGTAACTTCGATCTGTGGCACGCCGCGCGGAGCCGGGGCAATACCCTCGAGCCGGAAGTGTGCAAGACTCTTGTTGTCCCGCGCCATTTCACGCTCGCCCTGCAAGACATGCACCTCTACGGCTGGCTGGTTATCATCAGCCGTGCTAAAGACCTCACTCTTGCGCAGCGGGATGGTGGTGTTGCGCTCGATCAGGCGCGTCATCACGCCACCCAAAGTCTCAACACCCAGCGAGAGCGGCGTCACATCCAGCAGCAGCACATCTTTAACATCACCTTTCAATACCCCCGCCTGGATGGCAGCGCCAATAGCCACCACTTCATCAGGATTGACACCCTTGTGCGGCTCTTTGTTAAAGATCTTGCGCACCAGCTCGATCACAGCAGGCATGCGCGTCTGACCGCCAACCAGCACGACTTCATTGATATCGCTGGCCTGCATATCCGCGTCCTCAAGCGCCTTCATGACCGGGCCGCGCGTGCGCTCGATCAGGTCTGCTACCAACTGCTCCAATTTCGCGCGTGTCAGGGTGATTACCAGGTGTTTGGGGCCGCTGGCATCCGCCGTGATAAAGGGCAGATTGATCTCCGTCTGCATCGAAGATGACAGCTCGATCTTGGCGCGCTCTGCCGCTTCCTTCAAACGCTGCAAGGCCATGCGATCATTGCGCAGATCAATACCCTGCTCCTTGCGGAACTCATCGGCCAGCCAGTCAATGATATGCTGGTCGAAGTCATCACCTCCCAGATGTGTATCGCCATTGGTTGCTTTCACCTCGAAGACACCCTCGCCCAGCTGCAGGATCGAGATGTCAAATGTGCCGCCGCCCAGGTCATAGACCGCTATCTTCTCATCTTTCTTCTTGTCCAGCCCATACGCCAGCGAAGCAGCAGTCGGCTCGTTGATAATGCGCAGCACGTCCAGCCCGGCAATCTTGCCAGCGTCTTTAGTCGCCTGGCGCTGCGTATCGTTAAAGTAGGCAGGAACGGTAATCACTGCCTGCGTAATCCGCTCGCCTAGCTTGGCTTCCGCGTCCGTCTTCAACTTTTGCAGGATCATGGCAGAAATTTCGGGCGGGCTGTACTCGCGCTCACCAAGCCTGACGCGAACATCACCATTCGCGGCGCGCGTAATTTTGTACGGCACGCTCTTCATGGTGCGCTGCACTTCGGCGTCATCATATTTGCGACCCATCAAGCGTTTGATCGAGTAAATGGTATTTTCGGGGTTAGTGATCGCCTGGCGCCTGGCGACCTGCCCAACCAGGCGCTCGCCGCCTCTGGTCACTGCGACAACAGATGGCGTAATGCGCGACCCCTCGCTATTTTCAAGCACGGTCGGTTCGCCAGCTTCGATCACCGCCACGACAGAGTTGGTTGTTCCCAGGTCGATGCCAATTATTTTGGCCATATCGTAAACTCCTTTATTCTGTATGCCAGGTCCCGCTAGTCTCTCTTTTCTGGAGAGACAGCGGGTACACAGTCAAACATCTCACGTTTTTTGTTAGATGATCTAACGTACTCTGTATATGTAAACAGACCCACTGGGAATTATATTCCCAAATACGTCTCTTATCTACGGTCGTCCGTTGGATTCGTCATAAGTAATATCCACACGCTGAAGCTCTTCCTGATAGCGGACCAGAGTTTCGCGTGTTTTATTCACCTCTTGTTGAAGCACAACTACCTGCCTGCGCATCTGTATGATATGACGCATACCTGCCGCGTTGACCCCTTGCTCGTATAATTCAGCTATCTCTTCGAGGACAGCAAGGTCCTGATCAGAATAGAGGCGGTTCTTCCCCGATTGGCGCGCAGGCTCCAGCAGCCCGGCTTCTTCGTAACGCCGCAGCATCTGGGGAGGCAAACCTAAAAGTTGAGATACTACTCCGATGGTATACTTGGGTAAGCTCGCGTCATTCACGCCCGTATTTTGCGCAGGCGTTCTCGGTTTCCTTTTCATATATTTCTTTTCCTTTCACTTACCCACCTCATAATCATTATTAATGATACATTATCTTACGAATTTTGTCAAATCAATTGCCAGGCGGACAGAGTTGTCGCAAGATCGGGAATACAAGCATCGTTGCAAGATCGGGAATACAAGCATTCAGGTATGGCGACCGCAAGGGTCGCCACTACTATACTACACGCAACGGCCTGGGGAGCCGTCATATAGTAGTGGCGACCCTTGCGGTC
Organism: Ktedonobacteraceae bacterium; assembly: GCA_035308345.1. Lineage (GTDB taxonomy): Bacteria > Chloroflexota > Ktedonobacteria > Ktedonobacterales > Ktedonobacteraceae > CF-113. The sequence goes on from DATGGW010000244.1 coordinate 2,823, forward strand.
GCCATGGCTTATACGACCTTGCAACAGCCCTGGCAGCTCACGCAAAAAAACAGAATCAGCCTCAAAAACCTTGACAGCAGAATAACAATATGTTATATTTTAACTGGAGATCTCACTATGCTTAACTATGGTCCATCTATCCAGAACTCCCCACCAGGAGATGCTATGAATGTCTCACTTCTCATCTTGATACTACTGGCAATTATTGCGCTGCTTGGCATTTCCGTTCTCAACGAGAACAGAAAGCAGCATTCTGCGCAATCTCCAAAAGCAAGCGGCCTCCAACGGCGCATTGATAGTAACGTGCCGGCCACGTACTATAACCAGCAACATAAGAACCCCTGGATCGTCGAGCCTCAAAACGCGGCTTCAAGTAGAAGTCAACCAGGCTCGCCTCACGAACCCGGTAACCCCTAACTTCAGGCGAAAGATTATTTGTTTCCAGAACTCTCAAGCATCTTCTTGAGTTCTTCCTCAAGGGTGCGTAGGCGTGTCGAGGCGACTTCGTAATTAATTCGTGCGTTGGCCATCTTTTGTTCGGCCTTTCGCACATCCCCTCGGGCCTGCTCCGTCAGGAGCCGCAATTTCGATGCCCGCTTGGCCTGCTTCCGCCGCTGCTTTTGTGTCTCCTGCAACGATGAGGAAGTCATATCTCCTGTCGATGTTTGTGCCATTATTTTCACTTCCTTTCATCAAGTTTCATGTGGTCAACAAAGACGATTTCTTTCTCTTGCGTGGCGCGGGGCTTCGTCGCCGTTTGCCCGCGCTGCTTCAGAGCGCGCGCCGTGTGCCTTGTAGCACGGACAACATCTTGTCCTGTTTGCTTAGCCTTTTTTTGAGCAGATTGTTGTTCCAGGTCACCTGGGGCGCTGCCCATCCGCTGCACCCTGGTGGCGGCCTGTTGCGCAGCATCTTTCACGCTGCTCGCCGTCTGTGAGAGACTGGTCGCGACCCGCTGCATCTGCTCTTTTTCGGGCAGAGCGTCACGCAGTTCCTTATAACGTTCGCTCACAAGACGACGCATCTCTTCACCTGTCACCGGCGCAATCAGCAGGCCAATCCCTACACCGACCAGGACACCGTTCAGAAAGCGGCCCATTTTCATGCCTCCATTCCTTTATGGAGGAGCGGTATCACACCTGCAATACGAGCAGGATACATCGCCTCCCCTGTTGCTTATTTAGAGAAGCTGTCAGAGAATCTGAAAGAGGAGAACCCTTTTCATTTCCTATCCCTTTTACACGCTTCTACACGTTGCTTCGTTTCACCGGGCGCAAAGACGGTAGATATATTTGCGAATGTTGTTGGAGCATCACCACATTTCTAAGTTCACCACTAATCCTTAACCTCTTTAACCATTAAATTGAAACACCTATCTGCTACACTACTTGTATTGATTGTTCTATTAATCATTCTTCGTGCCGCTTTGGCTGGATACATCTAGTTCTTAATGTACGTTTTGGTATCGATGATACTCATACCCCCATTTCTGGGCTTCCATTTCTTGTGCTCCTGGCAGTTACACCTGATGATTTGATGAAGAGGCTTTTTCACAGTTGTTCTCACAAAAGGAGGATTGTAACATGACTCACACAGCTAAACGGCCCATTTTCGTCCTACTGCTTACAATTTGCCTCGTCAGCGGGATGAGCGCGGCCTTCATTGGTCGAACCAGCGCCCGCGTCCTTGCCGCTTCACCTACCTCCCTCACAGCCTATATTGGCTCCAATGACGAAGTGATGTACGCCTTCGATGCTCAAAGTGGAACGCTCACATGGCACGACAATCTGGGCGTTGGGGTGGTTTGGCCGTCGGCCATCTCAGGAGGAATCGCCTATGTGCCGTCGGGCGATACTCTCTACGCCCTCAACGCCAGCAGCGGTTCAATGCTCTGGAGCTACTCGGCTGGTGGGTCAGTCTATCCGCCCGCGGTCAATAGTGGAGCAGTCTACTTTGCCTCGGCGGATGGCAATTTGTATGCCCTCAACGCAACCAGCGGTTCGTTTCTGTGGAACCAGTCGATTGGCTCCAATAACTGGTTCAAGCCGTTAGTGATTAATAGCGTGGTCTATACAAGTGGGCCCGACGGTCCTTTAGATGCCCTGAATGCGAGTAACGGCACTCTGCTCTGGCAAAAGTCTTACTTTGTATACAGCGATATGAAGGATTTAAATGCTGTCATCTACTTTGGCACGATCGATGGCTATCTTGATGCGGTGAATGCGGCTGACGGCTCTTTGCTGTGGCAATACAACACCTCTGAACGGACCTCTATCGAGTCTAAGCCCGCCATAGCCAATGGAGTCGTCTACTTTGGTTCTGACGATGGGAACATCTACGCGGTGAATCTCAGCACGCATCGGTTGGTCTGGCGCTACAAAACGCCTACCCTGGCTCAATCACAACCGGCCGTTGTTGGCGGAAGCGTTTTCGTTGGCGCAGATAAGTCCATGTACGCGCTCAATACAAACACCGGAGCGCTTATCTGGTCTCACTCCCTGGGAAGTTACATATACAAAGCAGGAGTAGCCGCCGCTGATGGCCAGGTCTACGTGGGGACATATAATGGAACCTTCTATGCCTTGAATCAAATCAACGGTCATGTCGCCTGGAGCTACACGACAGGCGGAGCCATTTTCGATCCTCCAACGGTGGCTTGATGAGTACAAAGCATAAGATTCCGCTCGTGGAATCTTATGCTTTACACCGGAAATTCGGCCAGTAAACTGGGGCATAAACCCCTCCACGATCAAGTCAATCCCGGATACATCCACTTGATGAATGTGGATGTATCCGCAAATGTTGTCGGAACATCACCACATTTTTAAGTTCACTACTAATTCTTAACCTCTTCATAACTAAATTGATATACCCTTCTGCTACAGTACAGTTACTGATTGTTCTGTAGTTCAATAACTGTGTAATCACGGTACGCATTTAAAATATGCGCGGGTATATCGCTTGCTTGCGCCAGGGGGAATTTATGAAGAAGAGGCTAGCTATCGGTCTGACTTTACTGGCCATAGCGCTTTCGTCGCTGGTATGGATTATTCCAACATTCGCAGTAAATACG
>DATGGW010000245.1:0-5193 GCA_035308345.1 Ktedonobacteraceae bacterium
CAGCCGCTCCGACACGGACGATGTCAAGAACCTGGGCGGATGGCTGACGACGGTGGTCGCGCGGATATGCCTCGACATGCTGCGTTCGCGCAAAGCGCTTCGCGAGGAGCCCCTGGAAGCGTCCGTGCCCGAGCCCATCAAGAGTCGTGAGGGCGGGATCGACCCTGAGTACGAAGCGCTGCTGGCCGACTCGGTCGGTCTCGCGCTGCTCGTGGTCCTGGATACCTTGAATCCCGCCGAACGCCTCGCGTTCGTGCTGCACGATATATTTGCCATGCCTTTCGACGAGATTGCTCCCATCGTGGAGCGCTCAGAGACTGCGGCAAGGCAGCTCGCGAGCCGCGCACGCCGCCGGGTGCGGGGAGCGGCAAGGATTCAGGATGCTGATCTCACCTCCCAGCGAGAAGTGGTCGACGCCTTCCTCGCCGCGTCGCGCGAAGGTCGCTTCGACGCTCTGCTCGCGGTGCTCGACCCGGAGGTTGTGTTCCGCATAGATGGCGCTGCCTCGCCTAAGGGTGTGTCAAGAGAGGTGCGCGGTGCGCCAGCCGTGGCCAGGCAGTTCTCAGGACGTGCCCAGGGAGCGCGATCTGCTCTCGTGGATGGAGCCGTGGCAGCTATTGTGGCGCCGCGTGGTCATCTGTTCCTCGTCCTCAATTTCACGGTCAGGAACGACAAGATCGTCGAGATTGAGGCGGTCGCCGACCCCGCGCGCCTGCGCCAGCTCGACCTGGCGGTCCTGGACGACTGACGGGCCGCCTTAATTCCAAAATATACACTTAAGCTTAGAGAGGATAGGTCAACACGAAAAAAGCTCACCTTGCAGCGGGCTTTTTTCGTGGTACGGGATGGGGAGAGATGTCAGGCTTTTTGGCCCGCAATGTTCACGAGCCACGGCACGCCAAATTTGTCAGTGAGCATGCCAAACGTATCACCCCACGGGGCTTTCTCCAGTGGCATAGTGATGTTGCCGCCGGCCGAAAGCTTCTCGAAATAGCCTTGCAATTCTGCTTCGTTGTCACCACTCAGTGACATGCTATAGTTCGTCCCGGCCTGATACTCCATACGGTTTGGCGTGTCGGAAGCCATAAATACAATGCCGTTGTCGGCTTCCAGCACACCGTGCATGACTTTGTTGTCTTCGCTGGGATCTTGAGACGCGTGGTAATCTTTGAAGGTACTCATCGCAAGTTTGCCACCAAAGACCGTTTGATAAAATTCCAGGGCTTCGCGAGCGTTGTCTTTAAAGCTCAGGTAGGGGTTCAGTTTGGTTTGCATAGGTCCTCCTCGTTTCGTATATAGGTCAATGTGCTACGCTTCATTATACATTACAATTTTGTTCCGGCTCCGGGCAAGCCCCAAATAATGTGTTTATCAATATCCTACGCCCAGGCGCGACTCGAGGAAGCGGGCTAAAATGGCGAGTGGATAGCAGATGCAAAAGAACATTAGCGCTCCGAACACATAAAAGAAGAGCTGGAGATTGGCGTCGGACGCATTGGCGGTTGCAGCCGCTGTGACTAATTGTTGCAATTCGAGTACGCCGCCAATGGTGGAGAGCAACGCGCTATCCTGTACCAGGGTGATAAAGTAGTTGGCAAAGGGCGGGATGGTGATACGAAATGCCTGGGGCAATACAATTTTGCGCATGATCTGGCGAGAGTTGAGACCTAAACTCAAGGCGGCTTCGGTCTGGCCAACGGGTACAGACTCGATACCGGTACGGAAAACTTCTGTCAGGTAGGCGCCATAGTTGAAGCTCAGGCCGATAATGCCGTAGAATACGGCATCAAAGATAAAGGGGCTTGGCATAATACTGTTAAATTGCACCAGGGTCAAGAAATTAAACGCGATATTATAGGGATCAAAACCTACCTGTTCAAGCACGGCGCGAATACCAAAGCCCCAGAGGAATAATTGCACCAGGATAGGTGTGCCACGAATGACCTCAACGTAGACAGCAGCGATCACACGAAATAGCACGAAGCGTGAAAGGCGACCAAGCGCGCCAATAAAGCCAAAGATGGTTGCCAGGATCATGCTCGAGACCGAAAGGAAGATGGTTAAACCAGCTCCTCCCAGGAATACAGGGAAAAAAAGTGTGATCGAATCACGAAAATGATAGAAGTAGTAGGCTAAACCAACCAACGCGGCTATAATGGCTGCATAAAAGACAAAATCCAGGATGACTAACCAGCTACGCGGTTTGCGTTCCACATTCGACCTGGTAAACGTCTGTTGCATATAATAATTCCTTCCAGGCTATAATGCCGCGCGCAATTTGCGTTCGTACCACCTGGCAAAGTACGAAGTTGGCAGGCTGAGTATCAGGTACAATACCATTGCGAGGATAAAGAGCGGTATGGTATTGCTGCCATTGCGGATACGATAGGTTTCAAGTACGGCAGTGAGTTCCACGCCAGCAATTACACTGACGATGGCGGAGTCTTTAAGCATGTAAATGAGGTCATTGACAAAAGGCGGAATCATCAACGGGATCGCCTGGGGAAGTACGATGCGAAAGAAACTCTGCTGCGAATTCAGGCCCAGAGAGAGGGCCGCTTCTGTCTGCCCGCGTTCGACTGAAAGGAAACCGGCACGAAAGACTTCCGCTTCATAGGCTGAATAGTTGATCGCCAGCGCGGCGATACCAGCAGTCCAACCATTGACATAGACCGCCAGATTTGTGCCTCCCAGGCTAGTACTGATATTAAACAAGATCGTACTCAAACCGTAGTACATGAGAAATAACTGCGCGATAAAGGGGGTACTACGGATGACTTCGATATAAATACGCGCCGGTCCGCGCAGCCAGACAAAACGCGAGCTCCCCATCAGGGCCAGGATAAGCCCCAGCAGCAAAGCCAGCGGAAAAGAAACAGCGCAATAAATGACGGTGTTTAATGCTCCATGTAAAAAATCTGGAAGCACTTGTGGGATAATGCCAAAATTCATACCCCCACCCTTTCTCAAAACTCTCCAGTGATGATCTACATGCGTGAGATTCATGTAGGGACGCGATTGATCGCGTCCCCCGGAGTGTATCGGCGCGAGGTGTGGACGCGATCAATCGCGTCCCTACCACGTCCCGGATTAATTTACGCATCATCATTACGACCCTACATTTTACGGGCCCATCGTGACCCCGATAGATGCCTGGTCACTATTCCAGAGCTGCCACTTTTTGTAGATCTTATAGAGCGTCCCGTTTGCCTTGAGGATTGCAAAAGCCTGGTTGATCTCAGGCAAAAGTATGGGCGTCCTGGAACTACTCTTATTGAAGCCGACATAGTAATTATCTTTATTGATCGTACTACCTAGCAGCTTCAACTGGGGAATAGGCTGGGCGCCGGGGCCGGTGCCCAGGATATAGTAAGCAGCAATGGGGAAGTCCAGGAAGAAAGCATCAACCTTATGCTGCACCAGGTCGCTGAAAGCAATATTGCCAGTATAGGCATGAACATTGATCTTGCTGTTCGGGTGCGCGCTGTTGTAATTATCCATGATTGTCTCAGCCAGGTAACCGGAGCCAGTCCCTACGGTTAATCCTGCCAGAACCGAGACATCGGTCGGGTTGACGCCGGTGAAACGGGTATCATCTACCCGCACAATAATCTGCTGACCATAGCGATAGTAGGGATCAGAAAATAACTCGGTCTTCTCGCGGTCAGGCGTTTTTTCCCAGCCGTTCATCACCATGTCGACCTGGTTGCCCAACAACGCCTGCTCCAGATTGGCGTAGCAGACCTCAACCATCGTCTGTTTAATGCGCATCAGGGCGGCCATAGCCATGGCAATCTCTACCTCGAAGCCAATAAGGATTTTCGGATTGGTCGGGTCTTGAAATACATAGGGAGCGCCGGAGACATAATCAGCTCCCCACTGCAAGTTGCCAGGAGCCATAAGTCCCTGGTTGGCAACCGTTGTAGCGCCCGGAGTAGGAGTAGTGGTCGATCCGGTTGAGACATTGCCGCCGCAAGCTGCCAGCAATGCTTCGATGCTGCCGCCAGCAATGACCAGCCCGCTGAGCTGGCCTGTACGCTTCAAAAAAGACCGCCTGTCGATGTCTTCGATCATCATACCTGATTGCCTTTCCGTAAATGGTCCTGGCAACTCCGATTTGAGCCTACCTATGGTATAGGAGAAAGCACACGCTCCAGGAATAGCTTTGTGCGCTCATGTTTGGGCTGCTTAAACAGCTCAGCGGGATCACCCTGTTCAACAATCACGCCGTCCGAGATAAAGACGACGCGATCCGAGACATCGCGCGCAAATTGCATTTCATGCGTCACTACTACCATCGTGCTGCCCTCGTAGGCTAGGTCGCGCATGACTTTGAGCACCTCGCCGACCAGTTCGGGATCAAGAGCTGATGTCGGTTCGTCGAAAAGTAAGGCGCGCGGCTGCATGGCGAGCGCGCGCGCAATGGCAACACGCTGTTTCTGTCCGCCCGACAGCCTGTTAGGGTATACATCGCGCTTTTCCGAAAGCCCAACCTTCGCCAGCAGCTTCTCGGCCTGGGCCACAGCCTGATCTTTGGATAACTTGCGCACGCGCATAGGGGCTTCGATAATGTTCTGCAGCACCGTCATATGAGGGAAGAGGTTAAAATTCTGGAAGACCATACCAAGTTCACTGCGAATCGGGCTGAGCTGCTTCACCGAGAATTGGGGGTCAAGTTTCTGTCCATGAATATAAATTTCGCCGCTGGTATGCTTTTCCAGGCCATTAAAACAACGCAGTAGCGTACTCTTGCCCGAACCACTGGGGCCGATCAACGCCACAACTTCCCTTTTATGGACTTCAAAATCGACATTGTTGAGGACATGCTTATCGCCGAAATACTTATTGACCTTGATCGCGTTAATGATGATTTCATCTTCAAGACCGCCGCTTGTTTGAGCTAGATTACCTGAGTTGGTGAGCGGGACAATTGCTTCATCTGAAAATGGCTGGCCGGAGTCCATGAGTCGCTCCTTTACTCCGAGATTAAGTGAGACCTGGCAGCTAGAATCACTTACAAGAATGTTGAGCAACGGGTGATAGCATAAGTATAGACATCAGTTAATAGGCTGTCAAGCATTCTGTCAGGCAAGAACATGCTATACTGTGTTCAAAGTTACAGGCAGATCAACTTAGTCTTTATAACAGGTACACAATGCCATTTTTTTCAACAGCGCATACCATAATGTACTA
>DATGGW010000246.1:0-5179 GCA_035308345.1 Ktedonobacteraceae bacterium
AAGATCAAGTGTCAGGTTATGAAAGTGATGCTGTTCTTGCAACTGCTCATTGAGATTGCCCAGCAGGGTTTCGTCGAGGTGGATAATTGCGCGGCAACGGCGGCAGACAAGATGATGGTGCGCTTGACCCTCGGCAGCCTCGTAGTGCGGTTGTTCACCGGGCAGGCGATTTTCGCGCACGAGGCCCAGTTCCCGTAGTAATTCCAGCGTGCGGTAAATCGTTGAAAGACTGACATATGGGTTGCGCATCTGAACACGTTCCGTAATTTGCTCAACGCTCAAATGCTCGTCTGCGTCCTGGATCACGCTTAATATCAGATAACGCTGCGGTGTCAGCCGGTATCCACGCTTGCGCAGCATCTCGTTACTGGTATGAACATAGTGATGCATCCACAACCCCCAATCGGTAGTTTACGTCCTTGTCCATATCCTAACATCGCTTGCAAGGGGCGTCAATGTATACTCCATTTCGAGGCAGGGTTTGTGAATTATCATGGCGACCGCAAGGGATCGCCACTACTTTACTCCGAATGCATCGGCCTGTGAAGTCGTGGTATAGTAGTGGCGACCCTTGCGGTCGCCATGCAAAACATAATAGGTATTTAAGTGCAGGGGAAACTTATTCTAAGGAGAGGCTCTCATCATGGCTGTGCATGCTGATAAACTGCGCTGGCTCTTCTGGCTGCGCTTGAGGATACTAACGCGCGGATTCAGGCGCAACAGGTCAAGCCTTATTGGCGCCATCGTTCTGCTGCTACTGGTGCTATTTTTCGCGGGTTGGGCGGCGTATGGCACCTTCGCGGCGTATCACTACCTGGCCGCCCCGGCCAACTCTGAGGTGTTGTACCTTGTGCTGACCGGTCTGCTGATCTTGTGGATCGTATTGCCCTTGCTGGAATTTGCCAGCAACGAAGGTCTGGACATTTCTAAACTGCAACTCTTTCCCCTGACACGCGCTGAATTGATGGTCAGCCTGCTCTTCTCTACCTTGCTGGATATCCCGACCCTCGGACTGCTGCTGCTGCTGGGGGCAGTGGTAGTCGGCTGGGCCATTTCTGTGCCGGTGGCGATCCTGACTATTGTGACGATGCTGGTCTTTTATGCGCTGCTGGTTGGCGTTAGCCAGCTTGTGCTGGCGCTCTTTATGCGCACTTTGCAGAGCCGTCGTTTCCGCGACTTTAGCATCATCATTATCGCGCTCTTCACCGCGTCATGTTACCTGATACAGCAGATTGCGCTGGGCGGGTCGCGCATTCTGCATCTCTATCAAAATCTGCAAGCGGGCAATTATTCGCCCTTTCTGCAATGGCTGCCTTCTGGCTATGCCGCGAGCGCCATCAAGCAGGCTGTGCTGGGCAACTGGGGTGCGAGCCTGACCTCGCTGGGGCTGCTGATCGCGTTAAGCGTCGTCTTTCTCTACCTCTGGCAGCTCGTACTCGAACGCAGCCTGAGCGCGTCAGAAGCGGGCGGTTCGGCCCGCGCGCGCAAACAGCGCGGGCAGCAAACGCTCACGCGCCCTGTTGTACGAGCCCAATTTATTGCGCCCACCAGCCCGGCCAGCGGCAATCTATGGGACAGGCTGGTGTCGCCGCAGGTGAGAGCCATTGCCGTTAAGGAGCTGAAATACTTCTGGCGCGACCCTCAGATGAAGGTCATGTTGTTCCAGGCGATAATATACATGGCCATCTTCATCGTCGGGCCGCTGCTCAATCCGAATACATCGAATTTTGGCGCGGGCAGCAGGTACATCCTCTATATTGCGCCCCTGGTGGCGCTGCTCTATATGTCCACCATTTCACTCAATACGCTCGGTCTGGAGCGCGAGAGCCTGACCACGACCTTTCTGTTCCCTGTGGAACCCTTGCGCCTGTTGTGGGGCAAGAATCTTGTAGTATTCCTGTTCGGCATCATTGAACTGGTCTTATTGGTGGGTGTTGGCGCGTATGTGTCGCAGGCGTGGTTCCTGGTTATACCGCTGGCAACGCTGGGATTAGCAGGTATGGGTGTGGTGCTCGGCTGCGGCAACTTTACCTCGGTGTTCTTCCCGCAGCATGTGCGACAGACGCAGCGCGGCTTTCGAGCTACCGGCACAACCTCGCAATCGGGCTGCTTGCGCGGCGTAATGTCGCTGGTGATGTTGCTGGTAACGGCTGTGCTGGTCGCGCCGGTGGGACTGGCGGTTTTCTTGCCCTACATCTTTAACGCGGAGTGGGTCTGGGGAATCACCGTACCCATGTCGCTCGCCTACGGCATCGCTTTCCACCAGATCGTGACGCGCATGGTAGCCCCGCGCATCCTGGACAAGGGGCCTGAGATCCTGGCAATTACCACGAGGCAGTAATGGCGGAGATACATGTCTTTTATTGCTTCTTACTTACGATGGAGTGTCATTTGCAGACCATAGCGCGGACGCATCGTCAGCAATACCTGGGGTTCGACTCGATGACCTGGGACCAGGCGTAACTGGTAGCGTTGGGCAATAGTCGCCACGATTAATTGTGCCTCCATCATAGCAAAATTACTGCCGATGCACATGCGCGGACCAGCTCCGAAGGGGAAATGGGCGAAGTGCGGTCGACCTGCAGAGCGTTCAGGGCTGAAACGGTCTGGGTCGAACACCTCCGCATTCTCCCAAAAATCAGGGTGGCGGTGTGTCACGTAGGGGCTCAGCCAGATGGAGGTATTTGCAGGAACATGGTAGCCGCCAACTTCATCAACGGCTATGGCTTTACGACCGAAACCAAAAGCTGGCGGATAGAGCCGTAGGGCTTCCTCAAGCACCATATGTGTATATTTCAGTTCGGGGAGGTGTTCCATTGTTGGCAGATTGCCACCCAGCACCTCATCCAGCTCAGCATGCAGGCGGTGCTCGACCTCGGGATGCTGAGAAAGCAAGTACCAGGTCCATGCCAGTAAATTCGAAGTGGTTTCATGACCCGCAATAAGCAGCGTCATCACTTCGTCACGCACTTGCCGGTCACTCATCCCCTGTCTCGTCTCCTCGTCACGCACAGATAGGAGCATCGAGAGCAAGTCACCGCTCTGCGTGTCCTGCTGATGGCGCTCGTTGATGATACTATGTACCACTCTATCAAGCGCATGGATTGCGGCCTGAAGGCGACGATTGCGTGGTGTAGGAACATTGAGCGGTGGGAAGGGAGCGTAGAGGTAGTCTATAAGCAGTTTATTCACTGTCGTAAAGGCCTGGCTGACAGTGTTTGCCTCATTACTGAGATCAATGCTAAAGAGGGCCTGGCCGACGATGCTCAGTGTCAGGCGCATCATCTCTGCGGCAACATCAAGTGGCTGATCATCTTCGGCAAAGCCCTGCCAACGTTCAAGCATGGCGACTGTTGCGTTAGTCATCAACGCGCCAAAGGTCGCAAGATGCTTGCGATGGAAGGCAGGTTGGATAAGCCGGCGTTGGTGCAGCCAGGATGCTCCATCATTGGTGAAGAGTCCCAGGCCGAACACCGGCTTGAGCAAATTGACGTTGTAGGTATCTTTATTATAGTTGCGATTATTTTCCTGGAGTATATGCTTGATGTCATCTGGATGAAAGACCATGTAGGTAGGCGCGACAAAGAAGTGAACTGTGACGACGTTACCGTATTGTTGTCTCATGGACATGTTAAATCCTATGGGGTCGCGCTGAATATTACGTACACTCCCAAGCAGGAAATGTTCGCGCGGACCTGGCGGTAGTCTGTGGCCAGGGAATGTAGCCTTCCTGGATGTTTTTGTAGCTGTTTCAGGCATCACCATGCTCCTCGTCTTTTGCTTGAAAACTTCTTTATACCCTCATTGTACTGAGCAGGCGTCTCATGATCGTTACGAAAAGCGCTACGAACTACCAAACCTTACTGGTTTGCTAAAAATGCAAACGCAAACTGCGGAATGTGAGTTGTGATCTACGATTTCTTCGCAGGGTTTGCGCGGGTGCGCCTCACGAGGAAGATGATGGGCACGATCAGCAGCACGAAAACCAGCGCGTAAGCGATAATGTTTATCACGGTTCCCCATATATTGACTTGCTGCGGTGACGTGAGAAAGACGGGCGGGTACAGCCCGGTAATGATGAATTGCGGATTGCCGCCCACGTAGATGGTGTTGAATATCTCTCTTCCAGGAACATCCAACATGGCAACGTTGCCACCGGTCAGGGCGATAAAGCCATATTGCCCGTCGCTGGTGATGGCGATGGATTGGGGAGCGACTCCCAGGTGAATGACGTGGTCGGGTTCTTTTGGATAGGGAGGCGTTAAGGAAATGATGGGAGCCAGCACATCAACCTGTTTATTGAGCGTATCCGGCACATATACCTGGTCGGTGTATGCATCGTAGTCCATCGGACCGTACTGCCCGCCGCTTAACACCGGAGGCAGGACCTGATCGTTGCTGAGGCTGACCGGGTACAGCTTGCCAGCTTTTGTTGTGACATATACCGTTGTGCCGGGTGGAATACTGATGTACTGCGGCCCGCCCGCGATGGAAATTGTGGTGATGCGCCCGCGATTATCGAAGACCTCAAGTCCGTTTGGTTCGGCTACCCAGAGTTGGTTTCCATTGCTGCTGGTGCCAAGATTGGCTACGGCCATTCCATAGACTGGACCGGCGGTTTTGATGGTTTTCTTGACGGCGCAATTGTTGGGGTCAAACTCGGTGACGCTGGCGGCTCCATTGCCCGCGGCATACAGCATATTGCTTCCGGGATCAAATGCCAGCAGCGAAGGCTGGCCGGGGACGTTTACCGTGCAGAAGGTCTGCCCCGTTTTGGCAGCCAGCGCGGTGACACGCCCAAGCGCTGGTTGTGTGACATAGAGGAAACGACCATCCAGACTCAAGTAGATGGTATGGGGATCACCTGTGAGCGGGAAGGCCGTCGTCACCTTTTGCTGCTGGATATCGACCACGCTGATGCCTTTGGCAGAGCCTGCTATATATGCCAGGTTTGGCGCTCCTCCATCGGCCTGTGCTGACCCGGCCAGCGGAAAGAGCAAATAAAAGAGCAGCAGCCCGCTGCTTATAATGAGAGGCCACAGGCGACCAGGGCGGGGACGATCACGAACAATACCAGGGATGGGGCCAGGGGCGGGGCACCAGGGCCCGCCCCTGGCCCCATCCCTGGTGTCGTGTGCCCTGGCGATTAAGTATTTCAAAACCTGCATAATATGTTATC
>DATGGW010000247.1:0-29760 GCA_035308345.1 Ktedonobacteraceae bacterium
TGGACTGCTGCTCAACCTTAACTGGTTGGGCAACGGGTGAGGGCAACTGTTGCGGGAGCAAGACAGGGGCGGGTTCTGAAGCTTCATCACGTGGTGGTGATGGTGGTTGGCTGGATGATCTGTCTAAGACCATCGGTGAAGTACTGGTGAGTTCACTAAGGAGTGGTTCCTCGAGTGGTTGGTAGAACTTGCGGCCAAACTGAGAAATATCCATACTAAATGAGACATTCCACTTGTTCGGACTAAAGCAGGCGGCAGCGCGTACCAGTTCGGCGTCTGTGACTCCTGCAAGCGCTGGCAAGAAGATCGACTCTACACGCTTTTCTTTGCCCTGTTCGCTGTGTAACTCGACAATTACCGTGTTTCTATACCTGCGCACGGTATAATGGTCAAGATCATACTCAGGCGTCTCCTCTGTTTTTAGTGGAGCTGGAGCCGCTGTCAGTGTCGCACGCACATGCTTATAATTTGTCTGTTCACTCATCCTGCACCCTTTTATAGCTTAAATACCTTTCAATCCCCCTGTCTTTAGAACGTAAATGTCTAATCTCAGTCACAGTATTAGGAGTTAGCAAAGGGGAGTTTCATAATGACCTTGTTGCCCTCCATTTCCTGGACTAAGCTATTACTGAGACAAGAAAGTGATATACCTTTGTGAGGGTAAAATAATGAGCGAGATGCGAGAGACAATAGCTTCTACTACAATACAAAATATCCCTGGCGAGAGCGCGGAGCAAAAGCCTTCGACTGTTTTGCCACACATTGTCATTGTGGGTGCAGGCTTTGGCGGCTTGAAGGCGGCGCGCGCGTTACGCGATGTTCCGGCGCGTGTTACTGTGATTGACCGGCAGAATCATCACCTTTTCCAGCCGTTATTGTACTGGGTTGCTACGGCTGGCTTATCGCCTGCGGACATCTCTTCGCCCATTCGCGGCATACTGCGCAGGCAAAAGAATACCGAGGTAATGATGGCGGAGGTGACGGGCGTTGATCCCACACAGCAACGCGTGCTGATGGGAGAGCGGTCTGTGCCGTATGATTACCTGGTGCTGGCGACTGGCGCGCATGATAATTACTTTGGGCATCCTGAATGGGAGCAATACGCACCGGGGCTGAAATCAATTGTCGAGGCCACTGCTATTCGACGCAAAATCTTGCTGGCCTTTGAAGCAGCAGAGTTGGAAACGGACCCGCAGAAAGTCAGATCGCTCTTAACGTTCGTGCTGGTGGGCGCGGGACCGACGGGTGTCGAAATGTCCGGCGCTATCGCGGAACTGGCGCACAAAGCCCTGACCTCTAATTTCAGGCATATCGACACGAGGTCAACGCGCATCATTCTGATCGAGGCCGCTCCTCGGATACTGGGCGCTTTTCCAGAGTCGCTGGCGCGCAAAACAAAACGCAAGCTCGAGCATATGGGTGTAGAGGTGCGCGAAGGCAGCGCCGTAGAACAGGTTGATACGCAGGGCGTAGTGGTTGGTGGGGAGCGGATCGACGCGCATACCATCATTTGGAGCGCGGGAGTATCTGCGTCTCCCGCCGGGAAGTGGCTTGGCGCAGAAGCGGATCGCGCGGGCCGCGTCAAAGTGGAAGATGATCTGTCTGTTCCAGGACATCCCAATGTGTTTGTGATCGGCGATACGGCCAGTGCTATGCAGGATGGCAAACCGCTGCCCGGCGTTGCGCCCGTGGCGATGCAGGCAGGTCATTACGTGGCGTCGGTAATCGCGCAACGCATTTCAGGGAAGGAAGAGCATAAGCCATTTCACTACTTGAACAAGGGAAACCTTGCGACCGTAGGTCGTTCCTACGCATTGGTTGACCTGGGCGTGCTGAAAATGACCGGCTTTCTGGCGTGGGTGATCTGGCTGGTGGTACACATCTTCTATCTGATCGGCTTTCGCAATCGCGTGGTTGCGCTCTTCCAGTGGGCGTGGACGTATCTAACCTATGCGCGTGGGGCGCGGTTGATTACGCTTGAGCGCGATGCGAAAGCGCCAGGTGACGAGTAAGCAGTGGGTTCCCGGGTAAAAAAGACGCATCCCGAAATTTCCGGGATGCGCCGCCTTTCTGACCGGTGAGGGAAAATCCTCATTAGCCAATCCAGAGTTAGGGATTGGACTCGTCAATGGCAGAGATGATAGGCGTCCCGATGCCTGTTGTCATATCATAGTTCGGGGTCGTTGGGTAGAAGCCATTGTTGTTCTCGGTCTGATTCTTTCCTGTGATGTCGTGGAAGAACTGGCTGTAGGAATGAGTAGACCGGAACAACTCATAGAGTTCAGGATTTGCGTTCCCGAAGCGCGCTCCATGGACACTATCCCACAGGGCAATAATCCCTGACCACAGCGGACTGGAGAGGCTCGTGCCTCCAATGCCAAACCAACCAGGAGGAGTAAGCCCACTAGAGAAGGTTGCACAGGTACTGTTGGTCGTTGGATCGCCTGTGCAGTACTCCGCATAGGGAGTGAACTCGTCGGCATTGGCCGACACATCTGGCACCTCACGGCAGAACTGACCATTAGCGGCCTGGCTACAATACGGTCCCACCTGGCTGAAGGAACTGGTCACCCCCGGGCCATTCTGGTACGACGGCCTGGCCCAAACGGTGCTCACACCGCCGCCACTCGCGCCCGTACCGACACAGGCACCTTCGTTTGCGCTGCTGCACTGGTCAAGCACGTTCCACACGGTCTCGAAGCCTGTAGGGTAGGATGGATGGAGATTGGACCCTGGATCGAACGTGCCGAAGGAGGTGCCTCCCACACCTGTCACGAAAGGCTGCGAGGGGGGATCATCGACATTAAGACCGGGGAAACCAGAACCGCGCAAGCAGTCAAAGGCGCCCGTATCGCCCGACGACGCAAACATGCTCTGGCCCTGCGCTGCCATTTGCTCGAAGGCAACGGACTCTGCCTTAATTGAGGTGAGGCCTGCATCTTTCTCGCATGCCCCCCAGCTCGAGCTGATTGAGTCGGCTTGATCGTCATTGGCGATCTGGAAATACTCGTCCACCACGGTGATGCCGAGTAAATCATTGGGAGCATTGTAGACCAGGACACGATCAATCTTTGGAGCGATGGCGATTTGCGTCTCAATATCGGCATTAACCTCGATATCGCCCGTGAAGTCGGCGGAGTCACACCCGTTGGCGCACGGAGGAGGTCCGAAAGGACCGCAGCTATCGCCCTTGGGGCATTGGGGAGTGACGGGGCCGCCATCAACGTTGATATCGACGAGAGGGACATTCTCTGACGACCCAAAGAACTGGTGCTCATAGACCGCGATGTCTGCGGGCGTGTAGCCCGACAGTTCAAAGACTGCCAACGTGGCGCCTTTCCCCTTGCCTTTGTTGCCCAGCTGATAGACCTTGTTGGCTCCATAGAGGCTGCTCGTCTGGGAGGGCGTGAGGCCGCTGCCACCCGGGCCGGCTCCATAAAGGGGTACTGCTCTGCCTGCATAGCTGGCCCCCTGGCGTGTTGTTACGTAATGGGGGTGCATTTGAGCGCTATTAGACAGACCTGTCACGGCAACCACCAGACCGCTCAGACTCAGCGGAATCTGCACAACAGTGTCGTTCTGGAAGAAGGATTGTCCGTTGGCAGCTATGTAATCGTTGATAGTGGTATGGAAAGCTGCCTCAACCTGAGTCGTGGTACCAGTAGCCCGCACAAGGAAAGGCGTCGGGGATGAGATAACTGTTAGTCCAGATTGCACCAGGTAGCTGCGCACCTGCGCAATCTGTGATGCGCCGGGCGCAAAGTATGCATTGAACTCTCCTTTAGAGAGCCACTGATGAAACTGGGAGCTGCCTGGAGTATAAAGCGCCGCCAGCAGGCTATTCAGTTGCACACCGTTGCTCGGCTGTAGAACCGTCGTGACGGTGAGTTGTCCGTTGCTTGCATGATGGCCAATCAGGTGAGCCCCTGCCGGAGAGGCTGCAAAGCTTCCATTAATCGGAACATAAGGATTACCCGCCGCAGCGGCGTGGTTGATGAAGATGGTATTGGATGCCAGGAGTAAGAACAACAGGGTGGTAATGGTAACGAGAGCACGCCTGGACGCGATGAACCGCTGCATGTAAACTCTCCTCTGTTTATCCTAACTAAGCCTCTCGCGCCAGTTCGCACATGTTTGCCGGCAAACGCACCGAGAGACCAAATACAGGGTAATGAAAGTGTTAAAGCAATCGGCCTACGGTGACTGGCTATGAGGACGATCTGAAAGGTATGTTTCTTTACCTTATAGGACATAACAGTTTACAAAGGTTGGTTATCATCAAAATGGCGCCTGACACTGGCTAGCGAGGCTTTTTGCGCAGTATGACCTCCAATAGATACGTATGGCTACGTAATACGGATGGCAACTCTTCAATTATATATTCAATAATATAAAAAATCAAGGATAGGTCAAGATTAAAGAAGCTAAGAGTGCTTTTGTGAGTTTTGCTGCTAGCGCAATGGCCTGGTATATGGTATACTCCAATGCACCGCGAAGAAGCTTAAATTCACAAATACGACAGAACGCACCAGGGATAGATTATGTTTTACGATCATACAAAAATATTCGTTAAGGCCGGTGATGGTGGGAATGGCTCCATTCACTTCCGGCGCGAGAAGTTTGCGCCTTTTGGCGGGCCAGATGGCGGCGATGGGGGCAAGGGCGGCAGCGTCTATATTGAGGCCACTACGAACCTGAATACGCTGGTGGATTACCGTTACCGCCAGCATTTCAAAGCGACCCCGGGCGAGGCGGGCGCGCGCCAGAAGATGCACGGAGCCGCGGGCGAGGATATTGCGCTGAAGGTTCCCTGCGGCACAATTATACGGGATGCTGACACCCAGGAGTTAATTGCCGACCTGGTGGAACCCGGCCAGAACGTGATGGTGGCTCGAGGCGGACGTGGAGGACTGGGCAATGTGCATTTTGCGACTGCTACACACCAGGCGCCGCGCGAGGCACAGAACGGCGAACCGGGCGAAGAACGTTGGCTTATGCTGGAGTTACGGCTAATAGCAGATGTGGGACTGGTCGGCTATCCAAACGCGGGCAAATCAACGCTGCTTTCTGTTGTGACGGCAGCTCAACCAAAAATTGCCGATTACCCGTTTACTACGCTCACACCGAACCTCGGCGTTGTCTCCGTGGGACAGGCTGGCAGTGGGGACGAATTTGGCTTTGTGCTGGCCGATATTCCGGGGCTTATCGAGGGTGCGGCCCAGGGTGTGGGGCTGGGACTCGAGTTTTTACGACATGTGCAGCGCACGCGCCTGTTATTGCATATGCTTGATGGAGCATCGCTTGAGCGCGACCCCTGGCAGGATTTCCTGAACATCAACAAAGAACTCCACGAGTATGATGAGCGCCTGGCGACGCGCCCCCAGGTCATCGTTTTCAATAAGATGGACCTATCCGAAGCGCAGGAACGCTGGCCCGCGCTAAAAGAGAGGGCCGAGGCGCAAGGCTATGCCGCGTTCGCCATTTCAGCGGCCGCCCACCAGGGGACGGATGAACTGATGGCATATGCTGCCCATCGCTTGCTTGAGATTAAGCGTGATGAGGCGGAACGCGCTGCCGCGCAAACCGTCCCGGATATGGATGGGACCGTATTGCACCCGCAGCCTGTCGATGCATTCACCGTCACCAAAGCCAACGGAGTTTATATAGTGAGCGGCAAAAGAGTAGAGCGGACGGTCAATATGACTAACCAGGATAGTGATGAAAGCATGGATCGCCTGCAAGTCACTCTCTCAAAAATGGGCGTAACAAAAGCGTTAGAGGAAGCGGGCGTCAAAGTCGGCGACCGTGTGCGGTTTGGCAAGGTTGAATTGATCTGGGGAGAGTGAACCCCTATGGGAGAGACACTTAACCTGCAATTTCGCAGCCGGGAGGACGGCAGCTTTGAATTACAGGTCAAAGAAAGTTGGTCCGGGCACAGCGTCAAAGGTGACTTTATCCCACCGTACAATTCCAGGCAACTGAGTAACCTGTTAAAAAAGCTGAGTACCCTGGAGAGCGATGACCGCGAACTGCGCGCGATCGGTCAGCGCCTATTTCTGGCGCTTTGTGGCGCATCTACAGCTTCACCCGGCATCGGCTTGCGCGATTCCGCGGAACATTCCGTGCAGGCCATGCTGCGCAGCGTCATCCAGCGCACGCTGCGGCGGCGTGGCACGGTTGCTCTGACGCTCAGTTTTGCGTCGGGGTGCGACGAGTTTGTGGGCTATCCCTGGGAATTACTGCATAATGGCGAGCATTTCCTGCTGGCCTCAGGCGTGTTTACGCTCACGCGCGCATTATTGCGGCCCGATCTTCCTTCGCAGTGCGAGCTGCCGATTTACGCGCCTCTGCGCGTGCTGTATATTGGTTCGTCACCCTCCGATTGTCCACCATTGGAAACCGAGCAGAGCTTTGAAAGCCTGCAGCGGGGCCTGGCATCGTTGATCGAAGAGGGACAATTAGAACTGGACAGGCTGGAACCGCCAACTTTCGATGAGTTTGTGCGCTATCTTAACTCGTTTGGCGGCGCGAGCGCGTTTGAAGACCAGGAAACAACCATTCCCTGTTACGTCATTCACTTTGATGGGCACGGGGCATTTGGGCGACTCTGCCCGGCTGAGGATTGTGACGAGCTGAACGCGGCTGATGCGCGCAGGTGCAGCGCGTGTCAAACGTCCCTGGGGAAAGTCAAGCCGCAGACTTACCTGTGTTTCTGCAATGACGAGGGACGCAATCGGTATATCGGTACCGCATCGCTGCGCGAACTGCTGCTCAGCACAGATGTGCGCCTGGCCGTCTTCTCAGCCTGTGAAACTGCTCGCCTGGAAGATGATGCTCATCATAGACACCGGCGCGCAGCCGTTGATGCAACCCTGGCTACCGCGCTGGTTATGGCGCAGGTGCCCGCGGTGGTTGCTATGCCTTTCTCCATCCAGGATGACCTCAGCCCTACTTTTACTTATCATTTCTATGATGCCATCGCGCATGGACGCACGCTGGAAGAGGCGCTTGCGCGCGCTCGCCAGGCGATGCTGCCCATCAAACAATATAGCTGGTTTGTGCCGGTGCTTTATCGCCATGTTGTCGAGGGAGAGGAAAGCCCGGTCGCGCTGCTGGCGGGGCGCGATGAGCCACAGGAACATGATCATCCTTTATGGCATCTGAGCGCGACCAGTACATTTGTAGGACGCGAGCGAGAGATTGAGGAATTGTCGTCATGGTTGGAGGAGGCGGTGCGTGGTGGAACAAAAAAGGTGAGGCCGAAAATTCACCACCTGGCCCTGACAGGCCCGGCGGGTATCGGCAAGAGCGAACTGGCATTTGAGATTGCGCGGCGCAACGAGGAGAAGTTTCCAGGTGGTATCACCGGTATTTCTTTGCAGGGAGGCAAGGCGCTCGGTGAAGCTCTGCTTGAAATGGCGCATGCCCTGCATATTCACTCCAAAGCTATGAATACGGCTGACAGCAGCCATTGCGAACGCACCGTGTTGAATGCTTTTCGCGGACTGGCTAACCGCGACCTTGCCTGCCTGCTTTTGCTGGATGGTTTTGAGGAGGTCCAGGAGCATGCAGAGGTGGGTGGCTGGTATCGTTTCCTGTGCGCGCTGCCAGAACAGGTGTTGGTGCTGCTCACTTCGCGCTCGAATCCAGCAACCATCGCATCCCTGGAAGGGACCACCTGTCGCTGGTATGAATATCCCGTAGGGAAGATGACGAGCGACGACATTCTCAAACTCTTTGCCGAACTGGCTGCCGGAAGCGGACTTGACGAGCGCATTCACCTGTCCGATCCACGCCAGCAGGCTATCTTACAAGAAATCTGTACCCTGCTGGATGGCTACCCACTGGGGGCGCAGCTTATTTTTGGCACGGCTCGTCCTATACATGGGAGGGTCTACGCGCCAGAAGCTGCTACTCGCTCTCTGGAAGAGGTGCGCGATGAATTGCGCGAAGCTCTGCCGGAGGGAATGTGGGCGCTGCTGGATATTGCGTACCGGCGTTTATCGCCCGCTGCGCAGCAACTGCTGCCTTACGTGGCGGCTTTCAAGTTGCCGTTCAGTCACCAGCAAATCGTGATGCTGATCGCTCCCGAAACACCGGCTTCCGCGCGCGCGCTTGAACGCATGGAGCATGAACATTACCAGCAGGGGGAGCAGCAGGAGGGAACGGTTACAGCCCAGGTCATCGCTTTCGATATCCCGGCGGAGCTTGCGAAAAGCTGGCGCGCGGTGCGTGACGAGCTTGTGCAAGCATCCTTTCTGCAGTTTGATGGTCGTGTCTATACCATCCACGCGCAGGTGCGCCATTTCGCCCTGGCGCATCTCCAGGAAGAAGAACGCCGGCGCGTGCATCGCGTGGTTGCCGCGTATTATAGCAGCCTGGCGCAGCCCAGCCCGGAGGAATGGTTCGCTGCCTTTGAGCACCTGGAAGACGCTGGTGAAGTGGAGGATTTGCATAAGGCGATTCACCTGATCGTGCGCGCGGCCAAAGCGCTGCATGGAAGAGGGTATGCCTCGTCACTGCGAAGCATGCTGCAGCACGCGGAGACTTACGCGCTGAGTCAGGGGGACGTCTCAGGTGAAGGGCAGGTGCAATACTGCCTGGGCGCGATCCTGCGTCAACTGGGTAAATATCCAGAGGCGCTGGGTTGCCTCACGCGCAGCCTTACGCTGCATCGCCATCAGCACGAGCGCGATGAAGAAGCCTGGGCGCTCTTTGAACTTGCGTTGTTGTTCCGCGAAGAAGGTCAGTACGCGCAGGCCGGTCAGCACGCGCAAGAGGCCATCCAGTTGTTTCGCGAGGCCAATGACTCCAGGGGTGTAGCCTGGATGCAGACGGTACTGGGCGAGGTCAGTCGCGGTCATGGCTATTATTATGACGCGCTCGGGCATTTCGAGCTTGCGCTGGCTATTTTTCGGGGCTTGCTCAATGAAGAGGGATATCCCTGGACATTGTATGATCGCGGCACGGTGCATGAGGCGTTGGGCAATTATGCCGGGGCAATGGCGGACTATGAAGAAAGCTTGCGCCTTTTCAACTCGCTTGGTTCGCGCTACGGGCAAGCCTGGGTACATACTGGCCGGAGCGCGATTTATGTCGATCACGCGGAGTTAGAACGCGCGACGATGATCTGTAATGAAGCGATAGCCATCTTCCGCGAACAGGGAGCGCGGCGTGGAGAAGCCTGGACACTGCACGTTCTGGGGGATATCGCGCGTAAAAAACGGCAATATAACGATGCGCGAGCCTATTATAACCAGTCACTGGCGATGTTCAATGATCTCGGCGATCGTGTGGATGGCGCGCGCATGGTCAATTCGCTGGGAGCCATCACTTTTGCGGAAGGTGATTATACCGAGGCAAAAGAATATTACGAGCATGCGCGCGCTGTCGCCCATGAACAGGAAGCGCGCCAGGTCGAGGGACGTGCCTTGCGGGGATTGGGCGATATTGCCCGCGTGATGCGTCAATTTGGCGAAGCCGAACGCTATTATGATGAAGCAGCCACTATTGCGCAGCGCCTTGATATCACATCCGAACGCTGTGCCGTGCTATATCGACAGGGCGAACTGCATGAAATGCAGGGTCGCTATAAAGAAGCGCTTACAGCATGGGTGGAGGGACTCTGCCAGGATCGCCGCGTGGGTCATCCTGAGCGTATGGAACATGAAGAGAGGGTAGCACGCTTTGTGGCTGAGCACCACCTGGAAGAGATGTATGAGGAACTATGCCAGCAATATGGATTGAACTAATCCAATTGAATTATTGCGGCAGCTTCCAGGGCGGGGACAAGTGTAACAAGCAGCAGAATAACACGCTTGCACGTGCGTGGCGGCGAGTGTTTGGCTTCCAGGGCGACCGCAAGGGTCGCCCTGGCAATAATCCACTCTATGATAGAGGCGATTTTTTTGCTATAATGGACTGCATCGCCCATCATTTCTGAATGCCTGGTAAAAGTTCACAGAAATTTATGGTTCAGGTCATGTTATTAAAGATATTATGGAGGAAAGACCTATGGCCGTACAAACTAAGGCGCCGCAAGCCAGGAGATCCAGTTTGGGAAGGGTATTTACCATAATAGCAGGCATCGTCTGTTTTAGCTTACTGGCTTATCTGCTTGTCGAGATCGTTTCTCAATTTGTTGTACCACCTCCAGCTCGCCGGCTCATATTAGTCCAGGATGTTCCACTGCCCAGTGGCTTACCGACTCCTGCCCAGGAAAAATTGCTGATTCCAAACGCTGCTCAGCAGACCTTGCTGGGTCCAGGCGTGGCGGTGGATTTCGATGGCTTCGACTTTCAGGCGCTTGATGAAGCGACGCATCGTCTGTTTTTAGCGCATACCGGGCCAAGTCCTGATCTGCTGGCGTTGGATAAAAACGTGAGCTTTAATGCAACGCGCGATGGGCCGTTTGATGGGAACGTGATTGTCTTTGATACGCAGCAGCAAAAAATTATTGCGCGTATCAATATCCCCCAGGTCGCCGGTGTCGTGGATGCGCCCGACCTGGGTAAAGTTTTTGTCGCCAGTGATACGGATCAAAGCATCGTGTTTGCCATTGATGTACACACCTTGAAAACCACGCCGATTGTGCTCAATCCTCTCGAAAGCCCCGATGCGCTATCCTATGACCCGGTTGGTAAAAGGATTTTCGCTTCCGATCCCGGCGCTCCGGCCAACCCGAATGTAACGATGAATGTGGACAGAGGGAATGAGAACATCGCAGTCATCGATGCCGTCAACGATAAGTTGATTAAGTACATCAATCTGGGCAACCTGCCACTTTTGCCAGGTGAAAAAGTCCCGAGTAACTTGCTTGACCTCAAAAACAGTACCATTCCTCGCTACGGTCATGACGTGGGGCATAACATTTACGACGAGGGCTTGCAGCGCCTCTTTGTTACCTCTACGGTATTGCCGAATGGAGACGACCCCAATCCTTTCGTCTTGCCGCCGCGTGGGACCGGTGAGTTCTATGAAATCGACCCCGCGAACACAGCCAATCCGATTGTCAAGGAAATCGATCTGCCAGACACATGCAGCACTCCTCATGGTATGAATATCGATGAAGCGCAGCAGGTGGCTTTTATCGCCTGCACCGATTTCGATGCGGCCACCCAGCTTTTTGAGAATCTGGTGAGAGTTGATTTAACGACGATGACGGTGATCCCTTTCGCTCCCCAAAACGCCCGGTTAGAGAGTGGTCCTGATATCGTCAGGATAGATAAGGATCCTTCCAGAAATATAGATGTTCTGTTTGTGGCCTGCGCGGCGGGCATTTCCATGTTTGATATCACGCCGGGTCATTTTCACAAACTCGGTGATGAAATTGTCGGCAAACAGACGCATACCATTGCCATCGACCCGGTGACGCAAACTATCTATCTGACATTTATTGTTGGGGGAAGACCCGTCCTGAGAATCCTCAAGTTTAATCCCAATGGGCAATCAAACCTTTAAGGGAAAGGCGGCGCATGCGCCGTCCTGGAAAAAAGTATCGGGAAAGCAGAGCTGTTGCAAGGTCGTATGAGTCATGGCGACCCTTGCGGTCGCCATGACTGGATGCTATGAAGTTACGAATTGCAGCACCGCAGTGGGAGCAACATGAATGCGATCGCCATTGCTGAGCACAAGCCGGTCAACACGCTGGCCGCGATAGATCAGGCCGTTGAGACTTTCCGCGTCCTCAATAACCCACGTGCCATACTCCTCGTGTATCCTGGCGTGCAAACGTGAGACGCGCTGTGAGGGAATCTGCACGTCGTTCTCGGAAAGTCGCCCGACTGTGAGCATGGGCTTATTCAAGGCGCGTTCGCCTACGACTTTGCCGTCAATCTCAATCAGAATACGCGCCCTGGGAGGGGCAACTGGAGCAGCTACGCGTTGATTTTGTTGCCAGTTAGGAGCGCCTCCATTGCCAGGAAGATAGGCAGGAACTTGCCCTACGGATAATGGAGACGACGGCGGCAGGGGCCAGTTCTGCCCAACTGGCGGTGGAGGCGAAACCGGGTAAACGGGGCGAAGTGGGGATTGCTGTGCCTGGCGCTGGTCATAGACATCCGGGTAAGCTACAAAGGCCGAACGAAGGATAGACTGATCGCCAGCCTTCTCCAGGTTATAGCGGTTCTGTTCCGCGAGCAGCGCGGCGAATACTCCACCTCTCCGTTTCAATTCCTGAAACGACCCCTGCTCGGCGATTTGTCCATTCTTGAGGACGATGACCTCTTCCACATTGCCAAGCGTGCTCAGGCGGTGAGAGATCATGATAACGGTGCGTCCAACAATCAATTTTTCCAGCGCGTGCATCACCTCGGCTTCGGATTCGACATCCAGGGCTGCGGTAGGTTCATCCAGGATCAGGATGGGAGCATCGCGCAGGATAGCGCGAGCAATGGCCATACGTTGGCGCTGCCCGCCCGACAGATTCTTACCCTGTTCGCGAATTGAACCATCGTATCCGCCGAGGTCTTTGATGATGGTCTCGTGGATGTTGGCCTTTTTCGCCGCCTCGATCACTTCATACAGAGGCGCACCCGGCTTGCCAATAGCAATATTTTCAGCTACCGTTCCCTCGAACAGTACCGAGTCCTGTAAGACCATGCTCACATTCTGGCGCAAGAGGTTGAGCGGGTAGGCGCGGTTATCAATTCCATCGATTTTCACCGCCCCCTGCTGAATTTCGTAGAAGCGCGGGATAAGCTTCACCAGGGTTGTTTTACCGCCGCCGGAAAGGCCAACGAGCGCAACCTTCTTCCCGGCGGGAATATGCAGATTAATTCCTTTTAGTACAGCTTGCTCCGGGGTGTAGCCGAAGATGACGTTCTCAAAGTGAATATCGCCCTGCAGTTTGGTTGGCCCATTATAGGGAACCTGGCTATCCATCACTTCGGGCGCCTGATCCAGCACTTCCTGAATGCGTTCCGCGCCTGATCCAGCGGTGCCATACAGGGCCGTTAGCTTGGAAAGGTCGCGCATAGGCTGGTAGAGCAGACCGAGGAAGATGAGGAACAGGATCAGCGTTCCGATATCTACGCTTCCGGCTGGAATGGTGAAGAGGCCAAGTTTGAAAGGGTTACCGGCAGCGACATAGCCACCTACACCGACCACCGCAGCGGTACCCAGGGACACCAGGAAGCCGACGATAGGCGCAAATTGCGCCTGCAAGCTGCCTGCGCGCAGTCCTGCCCGGCGGTTCTTATCGACGTAATCACCAAAGCGCAGCGCCTCCTTCTCCTCGCGGGTGAAGACCTTGATGACGGTGAGCGCGTTGATATCTTCTGTCGCTACATCTGCGACCTGGCCTGTCGCTTTCGACGCACTCTTGGTTGCAGCCTTGATGCTCTTCGTATAGCCAAGAGTAATCATGAATAGCGCGGGTACAATTGTCAGCGCAATAACGGTATACGCCGAGCTGAGGAATAACATGACCGCTATAATAGCCACCAGGGTCAAAACGGCTGCTAGCAGGTCTACCAGGCCATCGGTGACGAGCTTCTCAATATCTGCGATGTTGCCCGTGACGCGCTGC
The DNA here is from genome assembly GCA_035308345.1 of Ktedonobacteraceae bacterium. Lineage (GTDB taxonomy): Bacteria > Chloroflexota > Ktedonobacteria > Ktedonobacterales > Ktedonobacteraceae > CF-113. The sequence continues at coordinate 13,529 of DATGGW010000247.1, forward strand.
ACAAGATCACCCTTCTTCTGCTTGCCGTGCCAGTCGAGCGATAAGCGTTGCAGGTGTTCGAACAACTCGTTACGCAGCCTGGCTGTCAGATTTTGCGCGATATAGGCCGCGATATAAAGGTCCAGGTAGCCCAGTAATGCGGTTATTGTGCCGAATATGATGAGCATCAACACTGAAAACACGATTACACCGTTGGTGCTATGGTGGGTGGTGACTAATATGGGATTCGGATCAGACGGTGAAATGGGACACGGCGTTAATCCTGGCGACTGATTTGGCCCGTTTGGAGTTAATGGAGCCAGTGACGGGTCGAACAAGGGGGTGTCAAATTTATCGAGGATAGGATTGAGAAACGGAAATGTACAGGCCGGATCGTTCCCAGCATTAGTCACCTTACCCGGAATGAATTTGAGTGGGAAAGCGGCGGCAATAGAGCAACCTACCTCCAGGATCGTCACTATAATGGCAAGCATGACGAGCACGCGGAAACCCTTCAGGTTGCGATAGAGAAACTTGAGTAACATTAACCCTCCTAATCTGCCTGCAAAAACATAGGCAGATGGCTACTTAACGAAGCATGGTTGATACCTCCTTCGATCGTGGACAATCGATCGTGGACAATAGAACGAACCCCGGTCTTCGTCGGACAGGACACGATTCCTATTTGTTGATGAACATACTACATTGTCACATATTGCAGCACTGCTGTAGGGGCTACATGGATACGATCTCCGTTTTTAAGGGTGAGGCGTTCGACCAGTTGGCCCTTATACACCAGTCCATTTAAGCTCTCCGCGTCTTCAATGAGCCAGGCCCCATTATCCCATCGAATCTTGGCATGCAGGCGTGAGACTCGTTGTGACGGCACCTGAACGTCGTTCTCGGACAAACGACCAACCGTTAGTAGGGACTTATCCAACCGTCTTTCGCTAACCACCTTTCCATCGATTTCGACTAACACACGCGCTTGCTGCATCGCCGCTGCCTGTTGTGGCTGCTGACCCCGAGCTTGCGCCTGGGCTTGCTGCCTGCCAGCGTATGCGTAACCTCTTGCGGGAGCGGGCATCGCCACAGGCACAGGTTGTTGTGCCGGTGGAGACCAGCCTGGGACAGGTGAAATCGGCGGCGGCCCGCCCCACTGCGCTGGCTGCGCTGGCGCTGAGGGCAATTGATAAGGGTTAGCAGCTTCGAGACCGGGTCTAAATACCGGGCGCAGGATTGACTCGTTGCCAGCACGATCAAGGTTATAACGATTCTGCTCATCAAGCAATCCGGCGAACACACCGCCCCTTTGCTTCAAGTCTTTGAACGTTCCTTGCTCGACTATGCGTCCATCCTTGAGCACGATGATTTCGTTGACATTGCCCAGTGTGCTGAGGCGATGCGAGATCATCAACACTGTGCGGCCAAGCACCAGTTTGTCCAGGGCATGCATGACTTCTGCTTCCGCTTCAACATCAAGCGCGGCGGTTGGCTCGTCCAGGATAAGTATAGGCGCGTCGCGCAGCACTGCGCGCGCGATCGCTAGACGCTGGCGTTGGCCGCCGGAAAAGTTCTTGCCCTGCTCGCGCACCTCAGTTTCATAGGCATCAGGCATGCTCATGATAGTATCGTGGACGTAGGCCTTTTTGGCCGCGTCGACGATCTCGTCCAACGTCGCGCCAGGTTTGCCGATGGCGATGTTCTCGCGAATGGTTCCCTCGAAGAGCACATTGTCCTGAAGCACCATACTCACATTCTGACGGAGGACCGCCAGGGGGAAGTTGCGGTTGTCGATGCCATCGATCCTCACCGAACCCTGCTGAATCTCGTAAAAGCGCGAAATCAGCTTGACCAGGGTCGTTTTTCCGCCGCCGGATAGTCCCACCAGGGCCACCTTTCTACTCGCAGGAATATGCAGGTTGATGCCTTTCAGGACGGGCCGGTTGGGTGAATAGCTGAACACCACGTTCTCAAAGACGATATCGCCCTTGAAGCGCGTGGGACCGTAGTATTTGACCTCGCTGTCTGCGATTTCCGGCGCGGCATCCAGCACTTCTTGAATGCGCTCCGCGCCAGCGGCAGCGGCAGTACCCACGTTGGTCAGCTTTGAGAGGTCGCGCAATGGCTGGTAGAGCTGGCCGAGGTACGAGAGAAAGACCGTGAGTGTACCGAATGTCACCGTTAGCGCTGGAATGGTCAGGAACAAGAAGTGAAAGGTATGGTTTGCGGCGACATAGGAGCCTGTGCCTACAATAATAGCGGTGCCAACCGCAACGAGAATGCCCACAATCGGCGTGAATTGGGCCTGCAAACCACCGGCGCGCAGCCCTGCCTCGCGGTTTTTGGTGACATATTTGTGGAACCTCTGGGCCTCACGTTCCTCCAGAGTAAATGCCTTGAGTACGGTAATGTTTCCAATGTCTTCGGTTGCCACGTTTGCCACCTGCCCCGCTGCCTTCGATGCTTTCTTAGAAGCCGCTTTAATGCCGGTCGTATAGCCAAACACGACCAGCACCAGCGCGGGGATGATCACGACGGAGAGCACAGTAAATTGCCAGTTCACAATCAGCATTACGGTAATTACCCCCAGGATGGTGAGGATACCCGTCAATAAATCAACCAGTCCATCAGTGACGAGTTTCTCAATATCGGAGATGTTGCCGGTGATGCGCTGGACGAGATCGCCCTTCTTTTGTTTGCCGTGCCAGTCAAGAGAGAGGCGTTCCAGGTGCGCGAAGAGTTGTTTGCGCAGACGAGCGGTAAGGTTTTGCGCGATGTAGGATGCCAGAAAGAGTTCCACATAGGATAGAATAGCGTTGAGTATACCCAGCAGGATAATCGCCGTGGCTGAGAAAAGGATGATGCCAACGTCGGTATGCTGGTTGATACTCAGGTGAGCTGTATTACCCCCAATGTTATCAAACAATCTAATGACTGGATCTAAAAACGCAATGTTCGGGTTCTTATTGTTCACTACTTTATCAAGAATGAACTTCAGTGGGAAAGCGTTAAAAAGGGCGGTGATTACCTGCGCAAATGCCATCATAAGGGCAACGAACACCAGAAATCGATACCCTTTCAGATTGCGAAATAGGAAACGAATCATGGCTCCTTCCTCCTTACCTGATCCGGGAGACAGGCTGCTATTTCGTCAAGCATGGCTGACAGTTCCTTTGGACGCGGACTGTTCAGTCGGTTGGCACGGCGTGTAGCAATTTTGAATAAAAGAGCGGCTTCATAAAGCCTTGAACGTTCAAGAATACCATCGATGGCGGCCGGTGTTGCGCCAAGTTCCATCATGGCCTGGCGATAAGTGGTGGTGAATACTTCTGCCGCGGCTTCAAACCACGCGCGCATGCCTGGGCGCTGATACCACAGGCTGCTGGGGCGCAGGTAGGCCAGAAAGTAGCCCACATCCAGAGCAGCGTCCGCTATGCAGAAACCGTCAAAATCGACAACGAATACCTGGTGGCTGTGGAAGAGCAGCTGGCTGGACTTGAAGCCGCCATGCGCCGGCAGGTAGCTGCCTGGTTGCAATGTTTCCAGGAGTGACGCGAGTTGCTGCGCGAGTCGCTGCACCTCTTCCGCCTGCGCGGGATTATGGATAGCGATGAGCGCGGCGCGTTCGCGGGCGCGTTTGGCTTCTTTACCTCCAGTGCGCGGAGCGCCTTCGTCTGGACGCACTGCGCTATTATGCAGACGCGCCAGCGCAACCGCCGTCAGGCGTAATTCCTCTATGGGAATGATTATAGAGGTAATTTCTCCACCGCGCCCGTGTGACAACTGCGGGCGCAGCGCGCGCGTGCCGGTCAACATCTGCTCTCCGGCGTTGGCAGGCTGCACAGCTTCGTTCAGCGTCAACCCCAACTCATCGATTATGCCAAGCGGGCGCGGCAAAAATGGAGCGCGATACACCTGCCCTGCTACTATATCGCCCAGTTTAGATGATTGTTCATCATAGAGGCGTTGTTGAAGGGCCTGTACCGAGCGCGCCTGTCGCGGGTCGGCGTAAACTTTGCCGAAGAGCGTTAGATGTCTGTTCTCTGCATGCTGGCTGTGCTCAAGCGTGAGGCGATAGCGGATTACGCAGCGGTTGGCGGGTTTGTAGCGTACTGGCTCGGCGGCAGCCGCGGCAAGCTTCCATGCCTCGTCCAGTAACTGCGTTTGCGCCGACTTCTCCAGCGCCTCAAATACCTGATTCAGGGCAGTATCGCAGCTTGCGGCGAGCATAGGCAGACCACTATCGGCAGGAAAAGCCTGCGCCGAGAGGCCGATGGCTTCGGCTCTCAAGACACCTGACGGCTGCACCTCTAAGGCTGTCTCGCGCGCCTGCGCTTCGCTGAAGCGTATATTTGCGCCATCAAGCGCCTGTTCATCGAGCGTCAGGCTGACGGAACGATGTGGATCGTGAGCGTGTTCGCCCTTGCGCTGCCCCACTTCATCGACGGCATAAATGACTGCCAGTCCTCGCGCCGGTTTGCGCCGCAGGTAGCGCACGAACAGGCCCGGCGTTTGCGCAGCGCCTGGCAGGAGCGGACGGCGCGCGCGCTCAAACAGCACGGTCACGATATCGGGAAGGTCAAGGATCGAAACACCGGTATTGCTAGATGATTGACTCATATGAGTTGCTTCCTTTCCCTGACCAGCGTTTCCACCAGGGCCACCAGCGCGCTGTCCGCGCCTGGTACGCCGCGAAATCCTGGAAATGAGTTGACATCCACAATCATTGGCCCGTTCTTCGTCACCAGTAAGTCAACGCCATACAGCCGCAAATTGAAGATGCGCCCGATTTCGTGCGTGATGGCTGCCCAGTCTGGCGGTAAATCTTGCGGCGCGATGAGAATGTCCTCTTTTGGCGCGTCCGGCTCCAACGGTGTGCGGCGGCGCGCGGCGAATATTTGCCGGTCTATGACCCATAGCTTGATATCCCAACCGTCGCTTTCCGCGTATTCCTGCAATACGATTGGTTCCTGGCTCCAGTCGATTGCCAGTTTTTGCAATTCTGCAAGACTGCGCACAAAGGCTACCAGGTCTCCGCGATGGCTGTAGTAGCTTTTCACAATCACGGGGAAGGTCAGCGTTGCGAGAAAAACTTCATCGGACAGCAGGCTTTCAAGTGTAGCAAAATGCCAGGTGCGCGGCCAGGGGAGATGCGCTTCATGCATGCGCTGCGCCATCAACACGCGGTCCTGGCAGGCAACGGAGGAGGCCCAGCTATTGACCACCAGTGCGCCTTTTTGTTCGAGCACGTGAGCGACTTCAAGCGCCTGTGGCGCGTGTGACTTGAGTAAGTAGAGGTCGGCAAGCGGGTAACGTTCTTCCTCTTGAATGGCTTGCGCGCCTGTCAGCGCGCGCACATCCAGCAAACGAACGGTGTGGATTGCGCTCAGTTGCTGTAAGGCTACGGCGATTACTGGATGTTGAGGTGTTTCCGGATTATCCATTATCAGGCAGATATGCATGGCATAACTCCTTCTAATACTATACTATTGGTTCTAAAGATTTGTGTAACGGTACTGATGTTTCCTGCTGCTCTTTTTTGCGTAACAGGGCTTCGTGGCGCTGGCGCGCGCGCGCCAGGTGGCCTTCGCGCTGCATCTCTGCTCGTTTCGCAGCGTGCAAAACATATTCGGAGACGCGCACCACTGCGCGCGGGACGCGCCCAAAACTGGGAAAGTCATTGATATCCAGGATAGCCGGTCCCTGGGGCGTCTCCACCACGTCCAGCCCGTAGATATCCAGCCCAAAAAGCTTGCCAACCTGTAAGGCGAGTCTGCGTACCTGCGGGGTTAAGGGAACAAAGCGCTCGCTTACATCTCCATGCAGAGGAGATGTCTTGGCGATAGCGGCGTAGACTTCACTGCCAGTCACATAAACTTTGATATCAAAGCCAGGGTTTTCGGCGTAACGCTGCGCCAGAAAAAAGCTTTCACCTGCTTCAGCAATCTCTAATGCTTGCAGTTCACCGGGACTGTTCAGGCGATAAACTCCCCGGCAGGAACTACCATTGCTGGGTTTGACTACAATGGGATAGTCTTCGGCAGGAATCTGGTGCAGCAGGCGTGGATGAGAAACAAAATAGGTGGGTGGAATCGGCAGGCCATGCGCGCGCGCGTAGGCTACTGCTACCGCCTTGTCGCGCACCAGGCTAATGGCGCGAGAATTGTTTATGGTGGGAATACCGACTGCCTCAGCAGCCTCTAAAATACTCATCCCAGGACCTTCCGCCAGCGATTTCAAGACATACGCATCATAACCCTGCCGGAGAAGATCGGTCAGGCAGGTAACGGCTGTCTGCGGCTCCAACAGGTCGACATGATGCCCCCACTGGAGCAGTTGATCGGCGATTACCATTGGCATAGCATCGTTGCGATACTGCTCTTCGACGATAAAACAAAAGCGCATGCTCCCCCCTTCATGGCAAACTTGATGTGAGTTAACAGGTCAATCCAAAGTTATTGCTCTAAGTATAGCAACTTTATAGGCTCACTGCTGTTTAATGGCTCACTGAATTGGTGTGTCCCAGGCTATAAAAATATTAACAGAAGGTTAAAAGCACTATAGCACATCCGCGACTGCTTGAGAAGTGGTGAAAATTCGGGTTTTTTCCTGGTCAAGAAAAGGCTGTGAAGTAGTAGAGATGTGGTTAAGAAATATGAATTCCTAAGAGCATATCCCAACCCGTCAGGGCTTTTTCAGTGATTAAACAACTTCTTTTTGTTTCAAAATGTTTCACGCAGCCATCTCTCCTAATGTAACGCTTATTTCATAGCGTTTCATTTTGTATTAAACTATATCTTATTGTATTATAGTATTTTTGTACATTAATTACTTGACAAGTATAGCCATTAACAATATACTTGCGCCAGGGGAAGGGGGAGAATGCTGCTCATAATGCCTCTTCGAATATGCTTTATTGTTGATCTTTTGGTTGCAGTCTCGATTCTACGGTGAATTAATACTAGCCAGAATATCGCTGTAGGGTGGGAGGTGCGACCCTATGCCGGCGAGGGGGAAGCTGGTGTAACTATAGTATCTCTTTTATTGGATGTTCTTCTGTGATTCGATTTCCCCAGTGCAAATCGATAGACGAAAATACTCGATTATTTAAGAAGCAGACATCGCAGAAGAATAAAGTTTAGTTTTAGGAGATGTTTATTCGTATGAGTCATTTTTTGAAAGGCAAGCATGTTGCTTTCATCCTGGTTGCTATTACACTCGTCGCGGGTGTCATGGGCGGTGTAGCTCTGCGTGGAGCTTCGCATGCCGCAGCGCCTGCTAAGGCAGGGAGGATGGCTGTAAGCAATAGCAAGAGTGCGTTCTGTTCTCAGGTCGGCAAGACTATCTTCGTCTCCTCGGGAGCCATGATGTACTGTTTCGGCCCGCAGCCCAACGGTCCTGGTGCTGGAACTCACAGCAATAAGAAGAACAGATTTGGCTCGAACGTCGATGCCGCAAGCCCGGCTGAGGACGTCTCGCCCAATGGTACGCAGGCATACGGGCAGTCTGAGGTCTCCACCGCCGCCGTTGGTTCGTATGTGGTCGAGGGATGGAACGACGCCACCGCGTTCTTCTCTCCACCCTGTTCGCCTGGGAACAAGGACCAGTTGAGCGGCTGGGGCTTCTCGAGCAATGGTGGGAAATCATTCACCGATGAGGGCGGCTTGCCCAATACCGACTGCGCCACGTCTTCGTGGAGCGGCGATCCGAGCGTCGAGGCCTGGGCACCCGGTGGGACACCCTACTTCTACCAGAGCGGCCTGATAAGCGGATCTTTCCCAGGTGGCGCTTTCGGTCTGGATGTAGCCCTCACGGCGTGTAAAGTGAGTCCGCCCAGTTCCATCACTTGCAATCCAACACCCACTTTCCTGACAGATAGTCCCGGCAGCATCAACATCGAGGACAAAGAGTTCATGTCGATCGATCCCGTGCGCCAAATACTGTACGTGTCCTTCACAGATTTCTTCAACGGACCAAATGGTGATGATATCACTCTGTGGGCCTGCGACATTTCGAACCCAGGTACGCCTGTGTGTCACGGTCCGCTGTATGTCGCTGGCACTAGCCCTTGTGAGGTCGAGGGTGCTTACCCGGCAGTCGATCTGGCCACCGGCGATGTCTACATTGCCTATGAGAGCAACTGGGCCACCAACATTTTCACTCCCGCGTGCTTCTCAGTGCCGGTGCAGAACGTCGTGAATCAAGTGGGCAGCCCATGTACCTTACCGGTGGCAACCTTCCCCAATGCTTGTCCCGCAGAGAATGCATTCACTAAGGCGGCAGTCAACATCACGTCGATGGACGCCGCGTTAATCCCCGGCTATAACCGCTTCCCGATGAACGACTTCCCGCGTATTGCGGTGAGCGACCCATTCAAGACGGTGAGCATCGTCTGGAACGACGCCCGCTTCCATCCGGCAGGCGATATCCTGCTGCAGAGCTTCTGGAAGAGTACTTTCCCGGCCACGGTTCAGAGCGCGCCGGTACGTATCAATAGCGCTACCGGTGGATGGCACATGCTACCCGCCCTGCGCAATACCGATGACGACGGCGATCTACAGATTTCATTCTACGGTCGCGCCTCGGCGAACACCGATGTGACGAACGTCTACGCGGCTATCGATGTCGCCCCCACCACGACTGCTACGCACGGCAACGTGCTGGTGACGACGGCTCCGAGCGCCTGGGTAGATGTCTCTTCGGACATTATCCCGAACTTTGGCGACTACACCGATAACTATGTGATCGCCACAGCCGGCGCTCCCTATACGCAGCAGACGTTGTACGTAGCGTGGTCTGATGGGCGCCTGGGCGATCCACAACCCTTCAATGCGCACGCGCATACCAACTAGGTAAGTTGGTAACTACCCCGGCTGGCATTTGCTAGTACATGCCAGCCTGTTTCAGAAGCCAGAGTTCTAAAAGACAGACGAAGGTTTGACCAATATCAAGCTCTCGCCTGTTTGTTAATTCAGAGAAATAATGTGTACCGTAGTGTAATCGTGTCTCCCCGACTCATTTGGGGGACGAGGGCGACAGCACTGCCCCGACGCGAATGACGAGGGACCCAGCAGGGGTAAGGACGAGGGCGACCGCCAGGGTCTAAGTGGATGGTTTAGCTCTTGTCCCTGCTATTGTTATCGCTAGAGGGGTTATGTCGCAGACGAGCGAGCCAGTTGGTGCGCGTCGCTGGAGAAACTGGCGGTCGTAAAAGCTGCTCTTGCCCCTCGCTGCTGTATCCGTTAAAGCCGTGGTGACTCTCGGGTGGCGCAGGCGTGTGATGCGGTTGAACTGTGGCTGCGCTGTCGGAATAGGCCGGCGCGGAATGTGGCGATTGCGAGATTGACGAGAAGCCATTGTTGTTGCGCTCGTCGAAGGTTGTCTCGCTGCGAACCGGCTCATGGGGATTTGGCAGGTCGGCGGGTGACAGGTTGCCGGTGAGCAATGGCGGCTCTTTAAGAATCTGGTCGCGCCGCATGGGCTGGGTTTCTTGATTTTCCAGGGCGAGCCGCTCATCCAGTTCCTCTAACAGGTGCTGAATATCGGGGCGTAATTTGCGGTTCTTTTCAGGAATGCGCGTCCACTGCGCCAGCGCTGCCGGGTAATAGCCTGCGCGGTAACAGTACAGGCCGAGCATGGCGCGAGCGTCGAAGATATTCATGCGCTGCCAGAGGGCGAGTTCTTCTGCCGGAGTTTCGATCACATCTTCGTTGGCTTCGATGAACTCCACGCGATGATAGAGATTCAAGCCCCACAGGCGATAGGGATAGCCATAGTACAGGGCCAGGCGGCGCCGGCGTGTGCGCTCGGCAGGGTGCTTGCCTACAAAGTAGCGGCGAGTGTATGAGCCGCTTGACCAGATGAACCACGCCAGGATCAGCACCAGAATACGGCCAAGATAGCGCTCCCAGGTTTCGGGGGCAAAGTATACCAGAACGCCCAGGGCAGCGAAGCAAGCGCCTAATGCCCAGGCTCCATAAACCAGGCGGCGCCTGTCCCATCCCAGCAGATCGAAATGGTGGTGCAGGGGAGTTGCCAGGAATGGCAGGGGAAATTCGGTATGTGGCACGAACTCGTTTTGACTGGCGAAGCGCAGCACTTGCAGGCGTTTGCGGAAGAAACGGGTGAGCAATTTGGCCGAAATGAGCGCGGAAAGCCCTTCCAGCACAAAGGCGCAGCCGATCATCAAGAGCAGAATTTCATTGCGTGAGAAGATAGCCACCATGGCGAGGATGCCGCCCAAACTTAATGCGCCGCTATCACCCATGTAAATTTTGGCGCGTCTCTTCGCGGTGCTGCGCCGCGCAGCCCACGAGGACGGCCAGTTCCACGGCAGGTAGCCCAGCACGCCGCCCGCGCAGAGAAAAGTCAGTATTTCCAGCACAATGCCCTCAGGGTGTTTCGGGTTGAGAAGGCCGGTAATAATGATGCCAAAAGCCAGGGCTGCGCTGAATACAAGGCCGCCGGCCAATCCATCCAGACCATCGCTAAAATCGACCGAGATGGAGGTGACACTGCCGATCAACCCCGTCAATAACATGAGAAAGATGAGCCAGGCGCCAGGAATGAGGAAGAGCGGCCCCAGTATATCCGAATACGGGGAATAAGGCTGGCGCCCGGTTTGAGTAAACAGGTAATAACACAATGCGGCAGCCATCGAAACAATGAACACGCCGGCGAATTTGGCGCGCTCCGAAATGCCTTCGTTGTGATGTACTTTGTACCAATCGTCGATCAGGCCAACAATCATAAAAGCGAGAGTTGCGCCCAGACCTATCAGTAGCAGCACCCATTGTTGCATGTTTAGTTTGAAGAGGAAGCCAGCGCCAATGCCCGTGACAATAATAGACAATGTAAAGGCCGGGCCGCCCACCAGTGGAAGTTCGATGGTCTTGATTTCTCGACCACCGGGCGGGATGTCAAAGCGGTGCGGGCCAGGTTTAAATTCACCACTGCGGAACCTGGGAAATAATAGCTTCGCGACCCAGCACAAAATCAGGCTGAGTAGCCCGCATGTAATGAAGATTAATAACAACCAGACTGGTACCATGTCAACTCCCACTGACGAAATTCATCCCGGCGTTTTACAATTTGTAACGTCGAACATGTTTATACGGTAACGTGTGCCCTGTTAAAGTAAACGCAGTTGTTCACGTGCTACGCGCCGGTCGTCCCACGGAATCTTATCCCTACCTATTATTATACTTTGTTCGTGACCTTTGCCTGCCAGCAGGACTGTATCGCCTGCCCGCGCATTCGCCAGGGCTGTCGCGATGGCCTGTGTTCGATCTGCTATACAAAGGAAATCTCGTCCCTCGCGCTTGCCTTCCGCTTCGCTCCCGGCGGCTATTTCCCGCAAAATCCTGGTGCGGTCCTCTTCGCGTGGGTCCTCATCAGTAATAACGAAAAAGTCGGCCATCTGAGCGGCTATTCGTCCCATAATAGGACGTTTGAGCACATCTCGTTCTCCGGCTGAGCCAAACACGACCAATAATTTGCCCGCCGTCAGCGGTCTCAGGATGGCGAGCACCTTTGCAAGGCTGTCAGGTGTATGGGCATAATCCACGATGACCGTGAACGGCTGCCCTGCGTCGATGCGCTCCATGCGTCCCGTGACGCCGGTGACTTTTGCGAGCGCGCGCGCGCAGATTGCGGGCGAAATGCCCTGGCTGCAGGCGGTCGCGATAGCAGCCAGGCAATTGCTCACATTAAAACGACCGACGAGTTGGGTTTCAATCTCGACCTCGGCGCCTGGCATGATGGCGCGAAAGCGCGTGCGACTGGCATCGAGGCGCACATCAACTGCGCGGATAGAGGCAGGTTGATCGATGGCATAATCCAGCAGCGGAACGCGGCAGTATGGCCGCAAAAAATCGTAGGACGAATCGTCACGATTCAGGATGGCAGCGGGCCAGATATTCAGACCTTTGTCGCGAGCAGGGTCGAGCATTTCGAACAGGCGCGCTTTGGCGCGCCGGTAATTCTCAAGCGATTTATGAAATTCAAGGTGCTCGTGGGTGATATTGGTGACTACTCCGACATCGAAGACGCATCCGCGCACTCGTTGTAACGCCAGCCCGTGTGATGTTGCCTCGATTACAGCGTGCGTGATGCCCTCGTCGACCATGCGCCGTAGTAACTGCTGCACCTCAAGAGCTTCCAGGGTGCTCTGGCGGGTGGTATTCTCCCATTCCTGACCATCGATCTTGAAATTCGCAGTAGTCATGAGACCGGCGCGTTTGCCGGCTTCACTGAAGATGGTATGAATAAGATTGCTGGTGGTGGTTTTCCCATCGGTCCCGGTCACGCCAATGGTGCAGAGTCGCTGCGCAGGATAGCTATAAAACGCGCACGACAGGTCGGCCAGCGCTGCCAGCACATCCTGCACTTCTATATAAGGTAGAGGAGGCTCTATAGAGGACGGGAGAATGCCAGTGAGCGCCGGTCCAAGCGCGGCAACGGCCCCGCGCTGCGCGGCGTCGGCCAGATATTTGCGGCCATCGGTATGCGAGCCTGGAACGGCAATGAAGAGCGTTCCCGGCGTCACCTTGCGTGAGTCATAGGCCAGGTTGGCAATCTCTTTTTGCTCAAATGTGGGAGCCAGATGCATTGCGCCCACCTCTTGTGACTGTTGCGGCGACTGTTCTAAGGCCGCCAGCAGGGTCTTTAGTTGCATTTGTATTCCTAGTAATAGATGGTGCGCGTCCGATGATATGGACGCATGTCAGCGATATCATGGCTCAACAGCCAGAGCCGTTGATCGATTTCGGCTGCCGTCAGTGACCCATGCCCGGCGGCGCTCATCGTTTGTCGTAGTAATTCGCATGCCCACACCGCTGCTGCTCGAATCTCGACTTCCTCGTCACTGCCGGACTCTAACAGTTCAAAATTGTCGATACGTTCGGCCAGCGCGGGGTGATATTCCAGCACGCCGAAATGACGCAATATTTGTGGTAACTTATAATCCGCGAAAATGGTGAGTTGATGCAGGTCTGTAAACGCGCCCCATTGTTTGCCGCCAAATGCGCCATGGAGGTCAGATACGCAAATCTGGGCGCGCTTGAAAAAGCGCACTTCTTGCTTGCGAAAATCGGCGACATCGTGAAACGAGGGGAAATGCTCGACCAGCAGCAAGGCCAGTCTGACCGCGCTTCCGCCAGCTTCCTCAATGGCATGCGTAAATTGCCCGTCGAAGCGCTCAAGCAGAACGCTGCCTGCTTCGCGCGCGTTAGCTAAACGCTGCTGGAAAAGTGGAATCGGAGCCGAGGTCAGGTTTAGCGCGCCCGTTCCCTCAGGAGGAGGAACGCTGCGAAAAATATGCGCCAGGTCAACGCTGCTCATTTCGCTCAGGTAGTGCGCATCCCACAGGGGATAGCCCTCTTGCACGGCTCGCGTGAGCGAGGCAGCTAAGGCCCAGTATCCATTCAGCACCTCACCCTCGTATTCGATAGACCAGCGCGGTTGATCCTTCTCCGCCCAGAAGCAAAAGTTGAGCGCGTCGAGCAGCAGCAGCCAGTTGGCTGTACGCTCTGTGCCATCAAAAAAATGATATTGTTGATGCCATGTCGGATCAGGAGCAGTGGTATCCGGCGCATTCGAGCGCATTGAGAAATCCAGCAGGTGAATTTGCAGCGTATTGAGGCGTTCGTAGTTGATCCAGACAAGCTCACCTAACTCGACTACCGGGAGCGTCGATGTGAGTACGCCGAGTTGATCGGGGTTAATGAGGTGATAGACGTTGTCAGTTTCATCGTCCGCATCAAACCATTGAGCGTTCATCGATCATTTCTCCACATTTCCGGGCAGATACACCCGCCACGATTGTACAGAGAATACGACGGTTCGTCAATGCCTTAAAAATGAACCGATGAGCTACTCAGCATTATGGACATAACGAACATTACACAGCATGCAAATATGGTGTAGTATATGCATCGTAGTATTCCAAACAGCAGTTTGTCAGGAAGGAGGATTCTCAACAGCAGTAAAGACGAGCGTATATACGCTACTGTCTTGTAGCATCATCCTTTCTATCGCTTCAACCCTGACAATACCGAAATTATTATTAGGAGGTATTCTCGTGGCAACATCGAAACGACAGGCTAAAGAAGAACTGATCGCGCACGACATGAAACGCCTGCACGGCCTGGGCTACGCGCAGGAACTCTTTCGCGCGATGGGCGGCTTCTCCAACTTCGCTATTTCCTTCACCATCATCTCAATCCTTAGTGGGTGCGTCACCCTCTTTTACCTGACCACGCTCGATGGAGGGTATTCAGCCGCCTCGATTGGCTGGCCCCTCATCACTGTCTTCGTGGTCATCGTCGCGCTGGGCATGGCCGAACTGGCCTCTGCCTTTCCGACGGCGGGCGGACTATACTACTGGGCCTCTAAGCTTGGTTTTAGAGGGCGTGGTGGGCCTGCCTGGGGATGGTTCACCGGCTGGTTTAACCTGATCGGCCAGATCGGTATCACCGCAGGTATCGCTTATGGCGCTGCCATCACCCTTGACACGTTGCTGCATGCCTGGTTCCCTGGTGTTCCCGCCACAGTTTACAGTATTTCAAGCGCGGGCGCCTTCTATGATCCTGCCACACAACAGGTAACCCTGCTGATCTACGCCATCATACTGGCTGCGGTTGCCATGCTCAATATCTTCGGCGTGCGCATTGTGGCGTTCCTGAACGATGTCAGTGTCTGGTGGCATATCGTCGGTGTACTCCTGATTGTCGTAGGAGTCGTAGGTGCGACGCTCTTATCGTATCAGTTCAACCCTGGTGCAAGCGGAGTATCACCTGCTACGCAGGTAACGGGCGCCGCTGTTCACGGGTTCAATTCTGTAAGCACGGTTTTCACACCCAACAACAACTTCAACTCGACCGGCTATCCCCTCTGGTACGCCTTCCTGCTAGGGCTGCTGCTGGCGCAGTACACCTACACGGGCTACGACGCTTCGGCGCATATGACGGAGGAGACCATCGGGGCCGAAACGCGCGCACCCTGGGGAGTAGTGATGTCGGTAGTCGTCTCGGCTTTCGCCGGTTACGCGCTGCTGATGGGGCTGGTAGCGGCTTCTCCCAACCTGCTAGCGGCAGGTGGCTTCGTCAATCCGGTGCTGTACATCCTGCAAAGTCGTCTCAGCTATGTCCTGGGAACCCTCTTGTTCGCCGTGATATTTGTTGCGCAGTTCTTCTGCAGTATGTCCTCGGTCACGTCGAACTCACGTATGATCTATGCCTTCTCGCGTGACGGCGCTGTGCCTGGACACAATCTATGGCACAGACTGAATAGAGGTCGCACACCGCGTAATGCTATACTCCTGGCTGTAGTGTGTTCCTTTATCCTGGCTATCCCTTCATTAGGGAGCGTTACAGCCTACGTGGCGGTCACTTCTATTGCCACTATCGGCCTCTATATCGCGTACGCGATACCAATTTTCCTGCGCCAGTTTTCAACGGACTTCGAGCGTGGACCCTGGCACCTGGGAGCCTGGAGCAGGCCGATTGGCTGGATCGCTGTGATCTGGGTTGTCTTCATCTCGGTGCTGTTTATGTTGCCTACCTTCAATCCTGCATCACTTGCTAAGGGTGTCAGCCCCTTTGCTACCTTTAACTACGCACCTGTGGCAGTGCTGGGCGTGCTCGTGATCGTGACTATCTGGTGGCTGGTGAGCGCGCGTAAGTGGTTCAAAGGACCAATCATTCAAGGCTCTGAGACGGAATTGGAGGCCATCGAGCGCAGCGTGGGCGAAACGGTTCACGTCGAAGGCAGTGCTGGCGGCGGCGAATAACATCTGATCATTATGCAACCCCAACGAGCGAAGGATGGGTCCGGCAATTGATGCCCTCCTTCGCTCTTTTTAAGTATTCAGGGCGGGGGCAAGCCCCGCCCCTACCCTACTGCGAAGCGGGTGGCGAAGCCGTACAGGGTAGGGGCAGCCCTGGCTCTATGGTTTTTAATCTCTACCAGTTTGCTTGTTTTATCTCGCAGTTCCCTTTTCGATAGAAAATGCATTTTCTTTTATCTCTTGCATTATTTTCAACTATGATGTATAATTATAGCGCGCAAGCAAACAGCTAAGCGTGTATTAAATGACCGACTTCGTATTTAAAGCTCGCAATGTTCCCCCCGTTTGCCTCTCTATGTAGGTAGTAGGTGGATCGCGTTAGCGCTTTTAGCTTGTATAACAGCATCAAAGATGTATCTCTCAAGGAACCAGGTAAGAAAGGAAATCCCCCATGGAAGAACGT
>DATGGW010000248.1:0-2123 GCA_035308345.1 Ktedonobacteraceae bacterium
GCTTTCCCTGCCACTTCTAGCAGGACATCGCCAATGAAGAGATCGCTGTATTTCGCCTGGCGATCCGCCCGGATGCCCACTACCATCACACCCGATGTCTGAGAAGCTACTGCCTGTGAGCTGGAAGGCAGTTCCACCGTGAGTATCTCAATGCCGAGCGTGACGCGGCGCGCGGGCAATCCAGCCAGCCAGCCGCTCACCACGCTGCCAGGAATAGCAACCGATAGGTCGCCGCCGAAAATCATGGCGTTGATGCCCACCACCTGCCCGTCCGCGTTCAGCATCGGGCCGCCGGAATTACCCGGCGCAAGCCCTACATCCGATTGTATGTAATGGGTCGTCAGTTCATCCGACAGCTTAGCAGTCCGAATACTGCTCACGATCCCTGCTGTGACCACCCAACGCTGGCCCCACGGATGGCCAATGGCAAAGACCCACTCGCCCACGCGCAGCTTTGCCGAGTCGCCCAGAGGCAGCGTTTTCAGATGGTCGCCGTCAATCTTGAGCAGGGCGAGATCAAGCCTGGGGTTGCGGTGCAGCACGACAGCCGGGAAGCTGCGCCCATCGGCGAGCATCACTTCCACTCTGGCGTTATCGCTGGCCACGACGTGGTTGTTGGTAAGCACCCGGCCATCTTCATCGATGATGAAGCCCGTTCCGCCTCCGCGCCCTTCCGTGCGCACCTGCACGATTGCCGGTTTCGCATTGTCGAAGATTTCAACCAGCGAGGATGAAAAGACATCGGGAAGCGGAAGCGACGAATCTGTCGAAAATGGAGTTGTTTGTGTCATTCTATGTACCTGTTATCTTTATTTTAATAGGGGCGGCCCTACTGGCTATTTATTGGCGCTCTCCGATGGTAACTGTAACCGTATGCAGCGTATCGCCACGTATCACCTCGATGGAAACGGTTTTACCCGCGCGATCACCGGCCAGCAGTACCTGCAAATCTTCCGGGTCGCGCACGGCATGGCCATCGAGCCTGACAAGAATATCTCCCAGCAGGATGCCACCCTGCTGTGCCGGGCTGTTTTCATCGACTTTAACGATCAGCAGGCCATACTCCTGTGTGCTGTCTGGCCGTTGGGCGGATGGCAGTTCTACAAGCTGGTTGCTGATGCCCAGGAAGCCGCGTTTGATATGCCCCTGCTTCACCAGCGTTGCGGCGATGGTTAGTGCAATCTGCATGGGGATAGCCAGTGTGAGTCCCTGCACCAGTCCGGTTGTTAAGATACCCAGAATGTGTCCCTCTGTGTCGATCAATGCGCCGCCGGAAAAGCCGGGGTAGGGGATAGCGTCGGTGCGAAGATAGCGTTCGAGCAGCACTCCGCGTCCCGTTCGCAATGGCCCGCCGATAGTGCTGACCACGCCAGAGCTTGCCATGGGTCCCTCTTCGTTGGTGCGTCCAACCGCGAGAACCAGCTGGCCGACACGCGGGCTCTCGGTCGATGGGATGGCTGCTTCCAGCGCCAGGTCAGCGACGCGCAGGACCGCCAGGTCGCTGCTCTTGTCGCGCCCTACGATCTGCGCGGCCAGCTTGCGCTTATCATGGGTTTCTATGGTGATCTCTTCCTGCTCTAAAACGTGGTCGGCGGTCAGCACCAGTCCCGGCTCGTAAACCACGCCGCTGGCAGGCTGCCGCTCGCGACCGTTGACGAGTACGGTTGACGAAGCGGCACGCTCGACGGCATCGGCCATCTGGTTTGAAAGCACGCGCAAAAGGTTTGTATCGTTCGTGTTTGTTGTTTGTTGCATTCCCTGTCTCTCAGTTGTAAATGATTGGATGGAACCCGTTCATACACTATATCCACAAGTGGCGCAGAATGCATCGGTTATTTTACCAGTTTCTATCCTGTACAATTTGACAGGGTGAATATCTACGAAATACCGCTTTGATTGTTGATAACAGCCGCAGGCCACACCTCCGTCATCTGATAAATATGCGACTGGCCCAGGAGCCGGATGGCTTGTTGGAGGCCGCCAACGACGCCGGGGGGACGTTTATGCAGGCCGTGCGCATCAGAGGCGATGAAGTGGACGAGTTTTTTCTGGAGCAGGGTCTCGGCGCAGCGACGAATCGTATTCCCCTGCATCCCCATCAGGCTGCTGGCCGTTAGTTGCGC
>DATGGW010000249.1:0-5723 GCA_035308345.1 Ktedonobacteraceae bacterium
AGTGCAGATGGGAACGGCCACATCGATGCTCTTTCGACGACACTCACCGAATTTGGCAAACATGCTCGCTACGCCAGCGAGCAGGCAACTGAACTGAAGGACGCCGATACCGCCGACATCTTAACCGAGATCGCGCGAGGCATCGACAAATGGCTCTGGTTCGTCGAGACGAGCCAGCAACCGGGCAGTTGAGCAGGGGAGGAATCCATTTAACGCTTATATAACGCTTCTTATAACGTTCTATATATATCCTTAAAGCAGAGTATGTCTTTCCTCTTTAGACCCAGCGAGGCCCGGGAGAGATAGAAAGAATGGAAAGCGACACTTCGGTATTAAGGAAGGGATTCGATCATGATACTTGCAACACTGATGCTTGCTACAGTTAATCTTAGTCTGTCAAATGTGCTCTGGTGGCTGGTTGTCGGGCTAGTTGCCGGCTTTCTCGCCAGCCGGGTGATGCGTGGGGGAGGCTATGGGCTGATCGGTGACATTGTCGTTGGGCTGATCGGCGCGTTCTTGGGAGGATGGTTGGCCGACCTCCTAGGGATCGGAGGCTCTAGTAGCCTGATCGTCACTATTGTAATTGCCTTTATCGGGGCCTGTATTCTCCTTGCCATCTTACACGCTGTCAGTCGCGGAGGGGCATCCCGGTCGAGAGGATGGGGGCGGCGGTAAAGAAAGAGGTATGGCTGCTGATGTCTATCACACAATTACTCATCTGGCTCATTATTGCGGCGGTGATCGGTTTTATTGGTGAACTGATTGCTCGCCGCCATGCGCCCGACGGCATCCTGGGTGCGATTATTGTAGGTTTTATCGCCATTGTTTTGATTGTGGGCGTCTTCCACTTTCATATCCCAGGTGAACCAATTCTGGGCGGTGTCCCGTTGATTAGCTCAATCATCGTCGCGGCGATCCTTGTGGTCGTCTGGAGCGCCTTTGCCTACCGCCGTGTCCGTCCTTACTACTCGCGCAGCTACCGGCGTGGGGGTTCGACCTATCGGCGTGGGGGCTATGTTCGCCGCCCGCGGCGGCGCCGCTTGTTTTAGTTCTACCGATTGACCTCGATCCTTTATAGAAGGATTTAGAAGGAGGGCAGGATGCTTACTCTACAGTTTATTCTGGCAGACGGTGTCACCATTAAACTGGGTGACAATGTCTGGACGTTCGGTCTCAACTTTATCATTTACCTGATCGTTGCGGCGGTCATCGGCTTAGTTGCGGAGTCTCTTGTTGGCAGGCGGCTTCCATTCGGCTTCGTTGGCGCCATCATCGCTGCGCTCGTTGGCGCCTGGTTGCTAACAAAGGTCATCATTATCAATGGGATTGGTGATATCAACGTGTATGGTGTGCCCATTTTCAGAGCCCTGGTCGGCGCGATCATCCTGGTGGCAATATGGCAACTCCTGGCAGGCGGTCTGTTTCATGGCCGCAGGCGCAGCGCCTGATGCCGGGAAAATAAGCTGGGGTCGCGACCTCCTCTGAAGCTTATAGTTTGGAATGTGATTGTTTCATCAATCACGTTCCAGGCGCAGATACATCAATCTAAGGAGAAACATCATGCAAGACGCGACCACACAGAGAGAACTGCACCCTACCGACAGCGGTGGAGGTCTCCCATCTATCAATAATGAGTCAACTGGACAGCCCGGCAACGAACCGAAAGCAGCCGATGAACCAGGCGGGATACTCAAAGACGAAACCCCGGCAGCAGGAACACCGTCTCCGTTACAAGGCAGTAGCCCACGCTCTAATCAACACGCCTTGCTACCTCGCAGGGGATTGTACTATGCAGCGATTGCAGGTATCATCGCAGGCGTGTTCGCTGCCCTGTTGACGATTGTAATCACCCTCGTAAATGCTGGAACCTTTCACGCAGCAAGCCAGCAAATTGCTGTGGATAAGTTGACCGTCAAGACCGCTCTTGCCTTGGCTGCATGGGAACTTCTCAATTTCACACTGAGCCTGATCATTGGCTTTTTTGTCGGTTTTATCGTTGGCAGAATAGCCGTCCGGCGTCGGCTCGGCTTCCTGGCAGGCGCTCTAGCAGGAGCCGTCTTCTACCTGATTACCTTCCTGGTGAGCCTCATCTCCAGTTATCCAGGCAACCTTGCAGTGAACGGTACGACCCTGACGACTGGAAGTCTCATAATCTCGTTACTGCTGCTCTGTCTCTGGAGCATTGGTGGAGGGCTCGTGAGCCTGTTCGGAACATGGGTAGCGACCGTGAGACATCCTCATTATATGAAGCTAGAAGAGTAGTAGGGAGGATTGTATGCAAACGTACCTCAAGTCAAACAAGCAGTGTTCAGATCTGACGGATGACGATCTGATTCAACAAGCGCGCATCGGCGATCAACGCGCGTTCGAAAGCCTGGTCGACCGGTACAGCGCCTTGCTCTTTCTGCTGATCTCCCACCGGGTGCGGGACGAACACCTCGCACACGATATCTTGCAACACGTCTTCCTCCAGTTGTACCGCTCATTGCCCACGCTGCGAACGGGAGGGACGCTCAAAGCATGGTTATGCCAGGTAGCACGCCACCGCTGTTTCGATGAACTGCGTCGCAGGCGGCCGGTCTTCTTTTCTGAGATCGCGTCGCTTCCAGAGGGGGGCGAATTTTCACCTCTTATCACGCTGCCCGACCCGGATATGCAGCCAGAGGAGCAGTTCGAACTGCGCGAGCTACAGCAGGAGCTTATCGAGGCGATTGAGATGTTGCCCTCACACTTCCGCGCGGTTGTGCTGCTCCGCTATCTCAATCAACTGAGCTTCCGCGAGATTGGGCAAGCGCTCAGCATCCCAGAAGCGACGGCTAAAACATACTTTTATCGCGCGAGAAAGCCGCTGCGCAACTTGTTGGAACCGGTATTTGCGAACTACTGAGCTAGGAAGTAAAATGCTCGCCTAAAGCGTTCATCAACACACCGGCGCCGAAACGCATTACGTCGGTGGCTGGCAAGCCTGTCTCATCCTCCGCCTGCTTCAAAGCACCCCTGGCCTCCTGTTCGCTCAGGCCAAAGGTCATGATGGAGAGACCAACGACCTTACACGGGCGTTCGGGTCGCACCCAGTTGACGGTGTCCTCGTTGATGGATATCATACGCTTCAATGGTGGTAAGGGGCAGTAGGTATAGCCCTCGATAGCAGTTTCACCTGCTTTGTGACAAAAAATCATAGCGTCAGGCATTGAGCCATGAATAAGGCCGAGCGTGACGGGCGAATAGCCGGGATGGTTGAGCGCGCCCTGGCCCTCGACAAACACCCAGTCGTGTTTATTAGTAAAATCAAGCACCATTTCTTCTACCATGCCGGCCACGAAGTCGCTGATGATGCGGTCAACCGGTAAGCCGCTGCCTGAAATCATGATGCCCGTTTGGCCGGTGGCAACGAAGGCGCTGTTGAGGCCACGCTTGTGTGCTTCAATATCCAGCTCAAGCGCGGCGGTCATTTTTCCTGTAGCACAATCCGAGCCGACCATGAGGATGGTGTGGCTTCCAGGGCGATGCGAGGTAAATTGCGCGATGCGATTTTTGTCTGGTGGGCGGCGCACATCCCAGATGCTGACTCCGCGTTTTGCAGCGGCGGCGCGCAGCTCTTCGTCCTCTGATAGAAAGAAATGCAGCCCGCTTATAATATCCAGCCCGTTATCAATGGCAGCCAGCAGTTGCCAGCGCCACGCGGCAGGTAACGCGCCGCCCATAGGCGCGATGCCGATGAGCAGGGTATCCGGCTGGTAAGTCAATGCCTCGCGGATATCATGCACCACCGGGATGCCATACCCAAATGATGCCCCACCCAACGCCTGCGCTACATCCATGCCCGCTTTCGTGCTGTCGATGACAGCCACAACCGTATCTTTGCCGTAGCGGATCACCCCGGTCGCCGTTTTGCCATAGTGCCACTCAAACGCGCCTTCCGCCAGTATTGCTATACGTCGCATATTGCCTTCCCTCATGAGATATATGCTTAACCTTCGTGTGATGTTATTTATTATACAACCTGGGGAAACTCTAGACTCTTCCTGGCAACCGTGTTATCATAAACTCCATCGTTGATATCTGATTTGAAGAAGGGGCGGGAACGCTATGCATTTCAATTTAATCAACTGGCTATTCACCGATCCGTGTACAGCCACTAACTGTTCTCTGGTTGCTCCTATCGTGCAGCCGGAAACCTTTCATTTCTATATCCCCTGGATGATCTTTTGCGCCCTGGGGCTGCTGATTCCGTTCTATTACTCGGTGGAGGGCCGCAAGCGTTTTGTGAAAAACAAGCCGGTTGCCAAGTATATGCTTGACCGCTATCTGGGCTGGTTGGCGATCATCTGCATCGTGGCGCTTCCATTGATCTTCGCGCGCGCCTATCTCTACCAATACTTTTTCGCGTGGCGATTCTGGCGCTATTGCTGGCTGGCCGGTTTGCTGGTATGGGCTGTTCTCTGGATAATTTATCTCGTGCGCAGGTATCCGCGGGAACGCGATAGCTGGCTGGCCGAGCAGAATCGCAAGCAGTATATCCCCAAAAAAAATAAAGGCAAGGCAAAAGCCACCAGCAGGTAACAGGACCGGTTTACTTATGAATCCGCCCACCGGGATCATCCTGGCCGGGGGACGCAGCGAACGCATGGGAACAAATAAGGCTTTGCTGCCTCTGCCTGGCAACCCATCTGTAACATTTCTAGCGTACCTGGTCTCAACGCTGGCCTCCTGCTGCGCAGAAGCGCTGGTTGTGGCGCGCGACCAGGCGCAGTTTGGGGACGCTGTATTTCCTGGTGCGAGGATCGTGTTCGATCAGAAGCCGGGCGGCGGCCCCTTAATGGGGTTATACAGCGGTCTGAGCGCTATGCAATCTACATACGCCCTGGTGGTTGCGGTGGATATGCCGTTTGTGCAACCGGCTTTGCTGGCCTTTCTACTCGCGCACTACCAGCAAGATAGGCTGCTCGTTCCGGTAGTAGAGGGTGTGCCGCAGGTGTTGCTGGCCGTCTATCCACGTTCAATCCTGCCTCTAATCGAGTTATGTTTGCAACAGGGAAAACGCGCTCCCCGCTCCCTATTAGAACTTGCCCTCGTCCAATACATCGAAGAAGCGCAGCTACGGCAGGTTGATCCTCAATTGCGCTCGTTTGTGGGCATCAATACCCCGCAAGAATTGCGCACGATGATGTAGGGACATAAGTGAGCCAGGGCGGGGACAAGCCCCGCCCGTACCCTATACGGCCTGTACGAGCCGCGTCGTAGCAGGGTAGGAGCGTGAGCTTGTCCCCACCCTGGCTCGTTAACGCGCATCAGTGCGTCCGCCTGCGCTGCGCCATCGCTTTCAACGTCTCATCAAAGCCGCGCATGGTCAACCAGTTGCGCGTCTCACCTGTTACAACGATATCCACCTGTTGCAATTGCGCGACGGTCGCCGCTCCGCTCAATTGTATGGCTACCTTCATTTCCGCGATGGTGGTTTCCAGGAGCTCGCATACCGCGTCATAGCCCTGGCTGGCGGCTTTCAGGAATGGAAAACCCATGCCCACCATACTCGCACCCAGCGCCAGGGCGCGCGCCATATCCAGACCGCTGCGCACCCCGCCGGTGGAGATTAGCGGCAGGCTGGCGACGCCGGCCTCGACGACGGCGATGGGTGTAGCGATACCCCAGTCGCGATACAATTGGCCAATGTTATGCGTGCGCTCATCGCCGCGCCCGGCCGAACGAGCGGCTTCCATAGC
>DATGGW010000250.1:0-5884 GCA_035308345.1 Ktedonobacteraceae bacterium
CCGCCCGACCTGCTGCATGGCGCGGCGCATGCCGGTGATGGCGGCGCGCACTTCCAGGATATCCTGGCTGGTTTCGATTAAGAGCGCATCGACGCCGCCTTCCAGCAGCGCCGCCGCCTGTTCGTGGAAGATCTCGACCAGTTGTTGGTAGGTGATATTGCTCAGCAGCGGATCATTGGATGAGGGCAGCATGCCGGTTGGACCGATGGAACCGGCCACGAAGCGCGGCTGTTGTGGCGTGCTATAACGGTCCGCCAGTTTGCGAGCAAGACGAGCCGCTGTGAAGTTGACTTCATGGGTAAGCTTGCCTATTCCATATTCGTCGAGTTTGAGGCGGCTGGCGGTGAACGAGTCGGTTTCGAGCACATCGCATCCGACTTCGAGGAAGCCGGTATGGATTTCTTCAATCATAGAGGATTTCGTAAGCACGAGGTATTCGTTGCAGCCCTCGGTGGCCTGCCCGCCGTAGTCCTGCGCGGTCGGCTGATAACGTTGTATGTTGGTACCCATCGCGCCGTCGAAGATTAGCACGCGCTGCGCCAGGGCTTCGAGATACTGGCTCATGGAACCCTCCAATCCTCACATATAAGAAATGAGATGTTTTTGCCAAACTCAGGAAAGCATGTGATAAGGTAGAAGTTAAGTAATCAGGCGGCAGAATCGGGAACGGAGACATCTACATATTGTGCCACAGTTTGTTGTACAGGGATTGGTTCCCGATCTTCGATCATGCCTTTCAGATGCATCTTTATTGCTTTCTGCATGTTCTTTTCAACTTCCTCAACTGTATCACCTACGGCTACGCATCCTGGTAAATCAGGAGAATAAGCACCGTAGTTTTGGTCTCCTTTTTCAATGATAATGAGGTAGCGATACATCTTATTTCCTCCTCGAGAGTTGAGCTTGTTTGAAAACGCTCACTAAGGTACCCGGGGGCATTTTCTTACTCGGATGACCTGCAATAGTAACACGGCCTCGTTTTGTTGGATGCTTATATTGTCGGTGACTCCTTCTGTGCTAATCAGATACCAACCATCAGCTTCCACTAACTTAATAACGTCACGTACTTTCATCTACAATACTAACCCAACTTGCTCAATTTATTTTCGTCTAGAACGATGTGTTATTCAGCGAGGGCGTTGACCAGTTCCCGGCAGAAGGCGGGAATATCTTCGACGATGCGGCCCCACACCATGTGGCCCTCGCGGAAAGCTGGTTCGTTGACCCAGATGCCGCCAGCGTTGGTGATGTCATCCTTAATGCCGGTCGAGCCAACGGCTTTGCGCCCGCGCATAATGCCTGCGGAGATGGGGACCCAGCCGCCGTGACAGATGGTGGCGATGACTTTGCGCTGCGCATCCATGTCGCGCACGAGTTGCAGCAAGCGCTGACTGCGCCGCAGTTTATCGGGCGCCCATCCGCCGGGAATGACCAGTCCGTTCAGTTCATTGGCCGAAGGGGCTTCATCGATGCTGACATCGGGGGTCATTTCCAGGCCATGTTTACCATGTACCGTTTGTGTGGTCAGGCCAATGACAATTACCCTGGCTCCTTCTTCCTGAAGCCGCATGAGGGGAACCCAGAACTCTAAATCTTCTACTTCCTGGGCAACGAGATACCCAATAGTTTTTCCTTGCAAGCGCATGGCGTCACTCTACTCTTTCTAATCGATGTCAGTTGCTTATCCATGATTATACCACGCACTATGAGAAAAGCAGGACATGTTAAGTAGTTGTGTAGTTCGGCATCCAATGCACCCAGCCTAATTTTCCTTGCAGGCTATTCCACATTCGTAAATCGGCAGTCCATAATTCACAAGCTTTGCTTTCAGCGAGAGCTACATATTGTGCGTCATATGCTGCGGGTAATCTAAACTGCTGTGCCAGTTGTATCGCTCGTATACTTAAATCAGGAGTAACAGCAAAGTCAAATGTAACGATATCGAAAATGATCTCACTTAATGCATCTTGCGCCTCAACTAAAGAGAGTCGACCTTTGCGAACACTTTGGTGGAGTACATTCGCAGCCTCATAGGAAAGTAAACCTGGCGCGAGAATTATCATGCCTTTCTCAGTCCATTCCGACAAGAGCGCAAGCGCTATATGAGAGTCTTCTTCTTTGATCGCCCATTTGATAGCCACACTTGTATCAACGACGACGCTATCCTTACTCATAAATCCTCTTGCTCCTTTGTGCGCACATCACGCATCTGGCGAACTATCTCTGTGGAGTCATCAAATGTGTATCCTCCTGTGTGTTCAATAATCCTCTCTCGTACCTTTAGAACACGTTCTAATTTCTCACGAGTTAAAGGCTTTAATTCCTTACTATAACTACTTTCTCTGGGTACCACATCTTCAAGAATACGCCCTATATACTCGCTTATGGACACATCATTCTGAAATGCCGCTAACTTGACACGCTGTCGCAGTTCGGGACTGATGTCAATAGTAATGCGCGTGCGTTTCATGGTCTGGCTTTCCTCATCGTAATTATCGTCGATCTGCTCTTTACGTAATGCTATTATATTGCCCCCCCTCAATTTATTTCTCCACTCCAATTAGAACATAACCAGGGTGACTTGTCAACCTGGTGACATGGCGACAAAGTGATGAATTTTATTGAGTAACATTTTCAGAAGAGTGAACTGATTTTTTGAATATTACTTGTCACTTGACCTTCCAGTAAGGGTAAGGATTTATACTCTAACTGCGAGACAAAATAATGAGGAGGTCAATCGATGCGAGAACAACTGCACTGCTCAAGGTCTCAGGATCAACACTGTATGTAACGGTTCCGGTGCAGGCTGCGCCCGTGCTTATCAGCGTTTGTTGTGCGTTGCTCCTGCTGCTCTTTACATGGCCGTTAGCCGGCACGGCGGGTAAACTCTACCAGCAGCGAGGGCGCGTGTCTGAGTTACTATCTGCTGGCCCCACAAAAGATGTCGATATATCTGTATGGCCGCCTGGTTGTCTTCTTGCTGCCCACTCTCATAATCGGGCTGGTTGTATGTTGCATCCTGGGCTGGTGGCTGCGTTTGCCTGTTTATGAGACAGGAATTGCGGCTCTGCTGGTTGTCATGCTATTGACGGGCTATGTCGCCTTCATCGTCTGGGGCAGCGCCGCAGACGAAAATATCGACCAGGTAGCCGAAGGAATGATGCAAAGCTTGATGCTGGAAGAGCTGCCAATCACGCCGCGCCGCTTGCAACTGCTTGGATTGAGTACATTAATGCTGGCAGGGATGTTTGCGCTCGCCTGGAAGCTGCCATTCACGCTATCAATTGCTGCGCTGGCACTGCTCGACGGCGTGGTATATATAGGAATGTGGCGATTCGGCATTGCGCATTTGAAGAGATTGGTGAGCTGACCGTCCGAGACAAACTTGCGCTGCATTTCGGTGGAATTGGTCTGAGACTCTGTTCTATAACACAGAATCCTCGCTCAGCACGATATTAACCCCGCGTACCCGCATCTTCGCCAACTCCTCTTCGGCAAGCGTGTCAAAATTGATGGTGGGGTGCTGCACGGAACTGGTGCTGTCTTTGAGGAAGTAGAGTTTACGTAGCATATCTGGCTGGTTAGCGTGGTGTTCGACCAGCTGGCGCTCGGTTTCTAGCACGCAGTGTGATTTGGCTTCCCCGGCGATATACACTTTATCGTGTTGCATTACTTCATCGAGCAAGGCGGTGTTCAAGCTGCTTTCGGGCGCTTGAGGGTCTGGCACTTCTGCGCCGAAGATGCCGTAGAACTCGGTACGAGTGGTCAGACCTTTCTCGATGTAAACGGGTTGTGCCTGGCGGGCGGTGCTGTGCCAGGTGATAGCCTCGCTGATGGGCGATACCAGCATGTGGCCGAGTGTCCCCTGCATGGTGTGATAGGGCCAGATCATCAGATCTTTTTTAGCCTGTCGCTTTAACTGGTGAATGTAGTATATCGACCACTCTGGTTCAAGCAGGGGTACCCACGTGTGGTTGTCTACGTCTTGCCCGGTGATTACGGTAAATGGCTGCGGGTGTTCGCCGCTTTGAGGATTGACCCACCACGAGCTATAGAAGATCTGGTAGGGGATATGCGTGTCGAGCGAGGCGTAAATGGTGGTGACGTGGTGCGCATTGGCATAAAACCAGGCGAGGAAACGCGCCACGTCTGCCTGTGAACCCGGCACGTACAGCGTACCCGATGGATCGACAAAATCATGCTGGTAATCCACCAGCACAACCGCTATCTTCTCGCTATCGCTGCTCGCCGGGGTGAGATCGGCGTGGCGTCCTGCCTCTGTGAACTCCTGAGTGCGCGCGGCATATGGGCCTTTGAAGGCGTCCTGCGGGTCGAGCAAGATGGGCGGTATCATAGCTTGTTTCTCCTTACTCAATCGGTTGTTCCAATAGCTCTTTGACGAATAATCTGCCAATTCCCGTGTTTCACAAGGGCGATGCGCGGCGATGGAACCAGCGGCGTAAAGCTACAAATGCCCAGATGCCTTCAACGATGCCGAATGGCCAGGTACCGGCAAGGAAGCCATAAAGTGACGAGGCGGCGCATGCCAGAGCAAAGACGAGTACCCACCAGCTTGAGCGCATTTCGAGAGTGTAGGCGAGCAGCATCACGGCTACGGCGCAAGCGCCATATATGTTGAGTCCATTCAAGTTAGCCACTTATCTCACCAGTTGAATTGGATGAATACGGCGGCTGCAGCTGCGGCGGCAGCGGGTATGTGGATGTTGAGCTAGAGCCGTTTTCGGGCAGAAGTGGCAGTTCGCCGTTGGGCGATGGTTTCAGGTGGGGCATGCCGATCAGGATCGAGGGCGACTCGTACTCCCCGTTATCGATAGGCTGGTTAAAGAGCGACTCGAAGAGTGGGCCTTCCAGAGTTTCTTCTTTAATCAGGCGTTCGCTGATCATTATCAGGCGCGTCTTATTCTGGAGCAGCACGTTATAAGCTTTGTCGAAGGCATCCTGGATGATGCGACGAATCTCCTCGTCGATTTCACGGGCGGTCTGTTCGCTATAGTTGCGCTGCTCGCCGAAGTCGCGGCCCAGGAAAACCAGTTCTTCTTTATGGCCCAATGCCATAGGGCCGATGCGGCTGCTCATGCCGTATTCTGTCACCATCGAACGCGCAACCTTGGTAACACGCTCGATATCGTTCGACGCGCCCGTTGTGACGTCGCCGAAGATGATCAGTTCGGCCACGTGACCGCCCAGCGCGTAGGCCAGCATATCCTCGAACTGGGGCTTGCTCCACAGGTAACGGTCCTCCGTCGGCAGCAACATGGTAAAGCCGCCGGCCTGGCCGCGCGCCACAATCGAGACTTTATGCACGGGGTCGGTATTGGGCAGCATGCGCGCCACCAGTGCATGTCCAACCTCGTGATAGGCGGTGATGGCTTTTTCGCGCTCGCTGATGATACGGCTCTTGCGGGCGGGTCCGGCAATTACGCGGTCGATGGCCTCTTCCAATTCGCCCATGCCAACTTTGCGCTTGTTGCGCCGCGCTGCCAGGATAGCAGCCTCGTTGAGCAGGTTGGCAAGGTCCGCGCCAGAAAAGCCGGGGGTCTGTTTGGCAAGTATATCCAGTGAGATACTCGTTTCCAGGGGCTTGCCTTTAGCATGCACCTGGAGGATAGCGATCCTGCCGCGAATATCGGGACGGTCAAGCACCACCTGCCGGTCGAAGCGTCCGGGGCGCAGCAGGGCGGGATCGAGTACATCAGGACGGTTGGTGGCGGCGATTACGATGACGTTGGTATTGGTATCGAAACCGTCCATCTCGACCAGTATCTGGTTAAGTGTCTGCTCGCGCTCGTCGTGCGAACCGCCCAGGCCCGCGCCGCGCTGGCGACCAACAGCGTCGATTTCATCTACGAACACAATGCAGGGG
>DATGGW010000251.1:0-14813 GCA_035308345.1 Ktedonobacteraceae bacterium
CTGGAGATCAATATAGCTCCCATGCACGATAGCCACGGTATGCAGATTGGGGTAGTTAGCGCGTTTCGCGACGTCAGTGAGTCCATACGCGCTGAACAACGCATTCGCCAGGCTCTCGATACCATGCTGCATGTTGCTGAAGCCGTCTCAGGGGTAATAGAAATCAAAGACATATTACACAGCGTGCTTGAGCGCACACTGACCACTTTGAATTGCCAGCGTGGAGCAGTGCAACTTTTCGACGAGGAACAGCAGAAATTCAGGCCCTTATTCTGTATCGGGTTTACACCGGAAAGTGAAGAGCAATGGCTTAAAGAGCAGCAGTTCTGGCTTGAACCTGGGCCAGATCAGTATCATGGATTTTATCGCCAGCTTGCCGATGGTCACGCCGCCTTGATTAACGCCGAGCAATGCCCATACCAGCCGAATCCGCTCAGCCATGTGATGATTCTGGCTGCCCCCATCAAACATAATAATCGTGTGCATGGATTGCTCCTGCTGGATCGATCACTGCCATGCCCCGATTCCAATCATCCCGGCATGCAATCAGAACTGGCTCACCAGGAGCATCATGA
Source organism: Ktedonobacteraceae bacterium (assembly GCA_035308345.1). Classification (GTDB taxonomy): domain Bacteria; phylum Chloroflexota; class Ktedonobacteria; order Ktedonobacterales; family Ktedonobacteraceae; genus CF-113. Next base: position 576 of record DATGGW010000251.1, read on the forward strand.
ATTTAGTATCTGGGATATTGCTGTGCTTGAAGGCATCGCGCAGCTTGCCGGGCTGGCGGTTGATCAGGCGCGCTGGCAGCAGGAAGCCCTCGATGCGCGCACCAGCGAAGCCGCCATGCGCGAGGCTAACGCGCTCAAGGATGAATTTATGGCGATTACGGCGCATGAATTTCGCTCGCCGCTGACCGTCATCCTGGCGCAGAGTCAGCTGGTTGTGCGCATCTTAGGGCGTCTCCAAAAACAGATACTGGAGGCCAATCTGGACCCGATACAGAAAGCGACCCGCAATCTCACCGTGATTGAAGAACAGACAAGGCAATTAACGGATATCGTCAAGACGTTTCTTGAAGTGACACATATCACACGCGGCAAGTTGACATTGAATGTGGCAGAGGTCGATCTAGGAAAAATTGCGCAGCAGGTGGTCAATCACAGCAGCGCGACCACCCAGGAACATACCATCAAATGCATGATCGAGCCTGGCGATGCCCCCTACCTGGTCAGAGGAGACAGCGCGCGCCTGCAACAGATCATGGCAAACCTGGTGGAGAATGCCATAAAGTACAGTCCACTCGGCGGGCCAATTACCGTCAGGCTGCGTCGACACATGACCATTGATGATAAAGACATCATCGAAGTGTGTGTCGAGGACAGAGGTATCGGCGTTCCCCCCGAATCGCAGTCGCGCCTGTTTGAACGATTCTATCGCGCTCCCAACAGCGCAGTCGGCCAAACCAAAGGCATTGGGCTGGGCCTCTACGTGGTCGCGCAGTTACTTCAGTTGCAGGGTGGAGAGATTCATGTCGAGAGTAGTGGAGTTTTAGGGGAGGGAAGTCGTTTCATTTTCACCTTACCAGCGCTGGAAAGTAGCGATATTAGTGAATATGCTTAGAAACTGGCTGCTGGAACTCGCAAGGGAGACGATGGAGCGCGAGGGCAGCGAAGATGCAGCGCACGACTACGATCACCTCGCGCGCGTAATGGCGCTGGCGGACACTATTCAGGCGCGCGAAGGTGGCGATCTTCCGGTCATATGGGCGGCGGTGGCTCTGCACGATATTGGGCAGGCGCGCGAGTTCCGGCACGGCGGTGATCACGCGCTCATCGGCGCTGAACTGGCAGCAGAAGCGCTTGCAGGCACAATATTTCCCCAGGCAGCTATTCCCGCGGTGCAGCAAGCCATTCTCGAACATCGCATGACGGGCGGGGTCATCCCACAGATATTAGAGGGGCGCATCCTGTACGATGCAGACAAAATCGATTGCCTGGGCGCAGTCGGTGTCGGCCGCCTCTACTGCATCACGGGCCGCTATAATCAAAAGGTCTATTCGCCCGTGCCTGCCGACATTATAGAACCGGTTGATCCCATGCTTATTCGCCAGCTCAGGCGGCGTCCTGATTATTCACCCAACATTGAATTTCAACTGCTCTTCAGCAACATGCCTGAGCGTATGACGACTGCCACCGGGCGCGAACTGGCACGCGAGCGTTTCGCCTTTATGGAGGAGTTCTTCCGCCGGTTGAAGCGGGAAGTCGAGGGAGAACTTTAGAAGAGCTCCCCCAGCAGAATCACATAATTGAATGGCGCGTTAGAGGTGGCAGGCGCGCTCAGATGCACCTTGAAACCATAATCCGGCAGCAGTGTGTAATACTGCACTACCACAGGTCCAGGATTACCCAGCAAAGTCACCATAACCACACTCGACGAAGTTACATGCACGTTTTCAACGGTTATCTCAGCCTGACCCTGAAGAACAAATCCTGAGCCGGCTAGCTTCTCCCGCGCTGGTCGGTCATCTCTTTTCAGCGACACTGCTACGGGTGTTTCGGTCTCACCTTCTCTGACAGGAGTCTCTGATATAGCAGGAATGGCTCGCACTAGTACCGGTTCAATCGTTCTCGAAGATGAAGCCACCCTTTTTACACTTCGTTTTTCCATTTTTGGCACAGCCTGCAAGCGAACCTTCGTATTGCGTCCCGCCAAACGTTTCTTTTTTTGCGTGACGGGCAGCGCCTCTACAGGGTTCGTTTCCGGCGATGTATCAACTATCATGGGTCTGAACTGCCCATCAGGCGCTATATGCACCGCGGGCATTTGTTTTGACTGCAAGCTTAAACGTGGAGGAACGAGAATCGGATGTGGTCTTTGTGGATGGGGCTCAGGTTCGTCATCCAATTCATCGTCAAACGCCTCTTCCAGGTTGGGACTGGCCAACGCATCATTCACAGAAGCAGAAAGCCCCGATCGCCCTTTTGCAAAACGTGCGCGCCATCGCTGCTGGCCTTGTTCGTCTTGTTCACCATGACCTGCCATCATGCACTCCCATGTTTCTGTTACTAATTCAAGCTTCAATTCATCCATGAAATGCTTTGATACAACTAGAGGCAGTATAGCATATCTGCAACACGTCATATGGGTAAATAGCACATTTAGGCCAGACGCTTGTAACAACATCTCATAATCGCTACAATACACATCGTAAACCCTGACATCGCCATAGCAAAGCTGATGAGAAAAGGGCAAAATATATTCTTCGTCTAAGGGAGATTTTCATGAAACTTAATGGCACTCACAAATTCAAGGCCAATAGCTGGCAAGTATTTAACGCCATACTCAACCCCAGTGTCTTGCAGACCTGCATTCCCGGCTGCGATTCGGTCGAACTGCTCGATTCAACACGCCTCAAGGCGAATATCACGACTCCCCTGCCCGGACTCAAGGGACCCTTTGGCGTCGTCATCCGCATGGCTCAGCGCCAGGACCCCAATCTACTCGTACTGGAAGTGAAGCGCAAAGGCTCGGGCGGCTCCGTGAACGCGACCAGCCAGATAACGATCAAGGACGAAGCGGACGGCGCATTACTAACCTATGATGCCAACGCCGAACTCGAAGGCCCCATCTCCATGGCCAACAACCCTATCGGCCAGGGCATTACCAAAAACTCACTCAAAACCTTCTTCGAGAAGCTGGAAAAGTCTATCGTTTAATCCCATTAGAAACTTCGTCAGTGGATAGGTGACGTCGTTTCTGCTTCCAGATCTTGATGAGAATCAGCAGCAAAACGGTTTCTTCTTCCTATAAATTTTGGATTGCGTGACCGGAATTTTGACATTCAGGTGAGCGGTCGGCTATACTTGGAGGAAGAACATTCTATTGGTTCCTGACGTATAGAAGAGAGCTGGTCATGACGGAACCACCTGTCCCGCTTACGGCCCTTTCAGAGGACCAAGGAGCACAAACACAAAATCGATCTCACGTTCCAGGAACTGATTGCGCTCACGATGGCCTTAGCTCTTTGCCAGGCCATCTGGCGCAAAGTATATCCCCACCGGCATATCTGTGGCATCCCCAGCGATTTCTTCACTGATCATGGCAGCAACTTCACCAGTAAATATATGGAGCAAGTGGCGGCTGAATGCAAGAAGAGCCGTGGAGCTGCAGAAGATGGCAGTAAAGAAGTCAGAAACAAGGCTATCTTCTACTCTTTGGGCTTGGAAAAAACGCAGCTTTCCAGATGACAATGGAGGAGAGCAGAACGATGCAAAACAATCCTGCCTCACCAGGGGACACAGAGGGTCTCACAAGTGAGCAATTGCTTCTGGTTACGAAACTCGCCAGGCCAAGAGTCCGTGCCGATCTGGTTCCCCGCCCGCGTCTCGTGAACCAACTCCAACTTGGCATCCAACGTACTCTCATGCTCATCGCAGCTCCTGCTGGCTTTGGCAAGACGACACTCCTCTCTCTCTGGCTTGAGCATGCTTCTTTTCCATCTGCCTGGCTCTCTTTGGAGGGGGACGATGATGACCTCATACGCTTCTGGTCCTATGTGTTCACGGCCCTCTCACGCATCTATCCAGGCAGCGAGATATCTGCCCTGGCGCTCCTTCAGGCATCCCATCTCTCGCCTATCTCACCCATAGAAACCGTCTTGTCCGTTTGGATCAATGACCTTGCTACTCTGCCGCATGATGTTGCGCTTGTATTGGATGACTACCATCTGATCACCATGCAATCGATCCATCGATCTGTCACATATCTTATCGAACATCTTCCACATCATCTTCACCTGATCATTGCGACACGGGCAGATCCCTCTCTTCCGCTAGCGCGCCTGCGTATGCGTGGTTCCTTGACCGAGATCCGCGCGGCTGATCTCCGGTTCACGGCTGAGGAAATTGCGGCATTCCTGGCTCGTATACACGGACTCTCCCTTGAAATAAAGGACATTGCGGCTTTGGAAGCCCGAACGGAAGGCTGGATTGCGGGACTCCAATTGGCTGCACTGTCCATGCAGGGGCATAAGGACATTCCGGGTTTTCTCAACGCTTTTACAGGCAGTCATCGCTACATTATCGACTACCTGACAGAGGAGGTGCTTGCCCGCCAGCCCGAGCCAGTCCAGACCTTTTTACTCCAGACAGCCATCCTTGAACGACTCCAGGGATCACTCTGTGAGGCCGTAATTGGCGAGTATGGCGGCGGGACAAGAGGCCAGGCGATGCTGGAGCAGTTGGAGCAGGCCAATCTCTTCCTCGTTCCATTGGACGATGAGCGGCGCTGGTATCGCTATCACCAGCTCTTCGCTGAAGCGTTGCGCCATCGCTTGCAGAGCAAAGATTCTACGCTTGTGCTAGAACTCCACCGGCGAGCGAGCTCATGGTATGAGCAGCAAGGTATGACGCACGAAGCCGTTCACCACGCTCTGGTAGCCACCGATTTCGCGCAGGCAGCACGCCTGATTGAGCAAGCATTTAACTCTCTTGTCAGGCGGGGTGAGATCGCAACACTCCAACGATGGGCAGACGCGCTTCCAGGTGAACTGGTACGCTCCAACATCGAACTCTCTATTTTACAGGGATGGCTCCTGTTCGTCAGCGGGAAACATGATGCCGCTGAACTGTATCTTCAGGACATCGAGCGCACATTCGGCATCACCCCTGTATCGGATGAGCCGAGAGAGCAAGAGACGATGCCGAATGGAACGTCCAGCCAGGCCGAAATCAAAGGCCGGATAGCCGCCATCCGTGCATCTATCGCGGTCACTCGGGGAGATCTTCCGCGTACCATCGCGCTTTCGCGGCTAGCTCTTGAGTATCTGCCGAAGGAAAACATCTCACGAGCGTATGCAGCCTGGTATCTGGGCAGGGCCTACTGGTTAAGAGGAGATGTGAGGGCAGCGAGCATTGCTCTTGCAGAGGCCTCTCACGTCAGTTGGGAAGTGGATCATCTCTACACTGTCTTTATGGTGACCCATGACCTGGCTCATGTGCAGAAACTACAAGGACATCTGCATCAAGCGGATCAGACCTATCGTCAGGCGCTTCAGCAGGCCCTCGAACGAGGTGGAGATCTACCGGCGATAGGTCCGGCCTATGTGGGCAGGGGCAATCTTGAGTACGAGTGGAACCATCTGGACGCCGCGACCTCATTGCTCCAAGAGGGGATCAAGCTCTGCGAACGGACCGGGAATAGGCGGGCCATCCTCCAGGCATACGTTACTCTGGCCTTCATCAAACAGGCTCAGGGAGATAAAGTTGGAGCGAGCGCAATTATGCAGCAGATGGTACAGATCACTGAGCAGCAGCACCCCTCCCAGCATCGAAACGCACAGGTAGAAGCATTTTGGGCATGGTTGTCCCTCATGCAGGGTGATGAGTCGGCTGTCTTGCGTTGGCTCCAACGCTGCGGTCTCAGCCTTGACCAGGAAGTCTCTCATTTACGCGAACGGGAGTATCTGACGTTGGTACGCGTCCTCATCACCCAGCGCAGGCTCAATGAGGCCAAACAGTGGCTTGAAAACTTGTTGCAACTGGCAGAGGCGCAGGGACGCACGGGAAGTGTGATTGAGATTCTCATGCTGCAAGCCGAAGCCTTGCAGGCTTATGGAGACATGAATCAGGCCATTAAATCCCTTTCGCGAGCGTTCTCACTTGCAGAACCAGAGGGCTACACCCGTCTTTTTGTGGATGAAGGAGCACCAATAGCGCATTTGCTGGTGCAGATGCGCCGTCATCCTCCCGGTGGTCAGCCAGGCTCTACGCACTATCGAGAAAACCTCCTGGCACTGCTGGGCAGAGCATATGACGAGGACGTGTCGCACTCTGCTGTCGCTGTACCTGGGTCTGGAACGTACCCGCTCATCGAACCGTTGAGCGAACGCGAGTTGGAAGTGCTGCGGCTGATCGTCGCGGGCTGTTCCAACCGAGAAATTGCGGACCGCCTGGTGATCGCGGTGAGTACGGTGAAATGGTACGTCAACGCGATCTACGGCAAGCTCCAGGTGGAGAGCCGGACGAAGGCCATCGCGCGCGCTAGGGAACTCAACATCGTGTAGCAGCAAAACCCACCCCCCTTTCCCACCCTTTGGTGGGTGCAAACCCACCCGGACACCGGTTACACTGCTTTTAAGAAGCCATACATTGATGAGCTGCGACCAGGGAGCATCCGCTCCTGGTTTATTGATGCCTGCTCATCACGTTGACCCGTGTCCCTTAGTTCTGTCGTTTTGCCTTGAACCGAAAGAAGGTGTTTCCTGATGAAACAACGACCCAAACTTCTCCTCCTCCTCCCTTTGCTGACGCTCACCCTGGTTGCGGGCTTGCTCATGAACTCAGCGAGTGCTCATGCGGCTTCCAGCCAGGCGTTGCAGTCAACCCCAGCCTTTTTCTTGGCGCAAGGAGGCGCTCCCACCTCCGGTGGCCCCACGACCAGTAATCTCATCTATCATGGCGGTCCCGTGATGGCAGGTGAGATGCAGGCCTACGCAATTTTCTGGGAGCCAGGCGGTTCATTTGTCAGTGCTACATACAACAAACTCTTAAAGCGTTTCTTGCGAGATATTGGGGATTCCAAGCTCTATGAAAACAACGAGCAGTACACCGACACCAGTGGTCAAGCTCCTACCGGCGCGGAACTAGCGGGCACATTTGTGGATACGTCCCCCTATCCATCCACCCCTTTCCTCCAGGATTCCGATATCCGGAATGAAGTCACGCATGCGATGAGCGTGAAGGGGTGGATGCCTGGGATTACCCACCTGTTCCTCGTCTACACCGCCTTGAATGAGTTCATCTGTAGCTCCTTCTTGCGGACTTGTAGTGCGCCCATTGGTCACACCTGTGGATATCACTTCGGTTTTGGGACGCCTGCTGGCGTCGTCCTCTACGCGGCCCTGCCGTATGCCGGCAATTCCTTGACACAGTGCTACGGTCTGAGCGGCAGCCCCAATCACGACGCTACTGCTGATGCCGAGATCAACATCACCTCTCATGAGTTGATCGAGGCCGCCACCGATCCCGCGGGGACCGGTTGGTTCGGTCCGGGAGGCTTCAGTGATGAAATCGGTGACAAATGCATCGGCGTCTTTGGCCCGCTCAATGAGAATGGCGCCGACGTCTCTTTCAAGGGTCACCACTATATCGTACAAGAAGAGTGGGACAACACGGCACACGGCTGCGTCCTCAGCGGGCCGACCCATGAAACAGCAGATTGAACGTGCAGAACTTGTGCGTGCAGCATGCTCGGTGGGAGGAGCCTCAACTTCCCCGAGCATGCTGCAAGTCGGCGCGTCTCCGACCATACCCAGGAGACCGTCGGTGGGCGAGATGTGGCAGGAATAGCATTCCCGCCCAATGGGCACATTTTGTAGGCGACGAGCTGAGCGAGTTGCAACGGCGGCGGGAGTGTGCCAGCGAGAGGTCTTCCGCCGCCGTTGCGCGCAAGCTTGATTGGATACAAGGGAGCTTGTCGAATGACTTCCGACATCTACCGCATTACCATCAAAGGACATCTCGATAGTGAGTGGTCGGATTGGTTTGATGGATTGACCATCACTATGGTGGACAATGGAGAAACCATCCTCTCTGGTCCAGTCGTTGACCAGACCGCTCTGCATGGTGTACTGATCAAAATACGTGATTTAGGTCTACCTTTGCTCTCGCTGGTGCGCATAGAGTCTGAAAGGGAGAGTGAATCCAACCTCCTCATGCACACGGAGGCAGAGGGACGCGAAGGATGAAGGCTGCATCACAGCCCTCTTCAGGCATGGGAGATTTGCCTGTCGAGAGCGCAAAAGACTCGTTAATTTACAACACGATTGGAAAACCACATAATCGCGCACATCATCTCTCGCTGCGGTGGCGTCAATATGCCATCCTGCTCAACCAACCACCCGGCCAACAGATCGCGTAACTCGCGGCGCGTCTGATCATCATCAGGCAAGATCAACTGTTCGAGCAGTTCCTCCACAGCTACATCCAGCGAGGGATAGCGCAAACTCCCCGCTAAAGTGAAAATCTCCACGTTGGCAAAAATTCCCATTTCATACAAAACATCAAGGGCATGAATATAACCGGGAGGATAACAGCGCTCATCGCCATGAAAATGTTTCCACAAATGAGCGGTCAGGGCATCGATGGGAGTCGCGCGCATATAGATATAGCAGGTCTGTCGCGCTGCGCGTCCGAGTTTTGCCAGGAAAGGCACAATATCGCGGATGGGATAGAGGACATGACTGCAAATCACAATGTCAGCCTGCAGATCAGCGGGGGCATCCTGCCAGGTATTCTGGCTATAAGAGATATTGGTGAGACCTTGTTCCTGCCCGTCCTGGCGCATGAAACCCAACATCGCCGCGTTGGGTTCAACTGCGATGATACACTTCACATGCGGCGCGAGCGCGAGCGCAAAGCGACCGCTGCCCGCGCCAACGTCCAGCACGCTTGTTTGTGGGGTGATGCATGCGCGCAGCTTACGATAAAATGGATCGTTAGTCACCGTATTCTTTGTCGAGTCGTGATAGCGAGGTGCGCGCCGATCCCAATAACCGGCGCTGGTGCGTCCCAGGCGCGCATAGGCAGCGTCCATTTGTTGCGCGCGTGTATCAATTATGGCCTGCCAGCGTTCAACAGCCGTTTCCATATTGGAATTTTCTTCTAACTGCTGGTGGTAGCCGTATCAGGCGTCTGCAAAGTGGATTTGAGACAATCAAAGAACTGACCCGTCAGCCGTTCAGCCACGCCTTGCAGTAGACGCGCCCCCACGCTCGCAATGGTGCCGCTGACAACCACATTGGCTTTCCAGTCCATTTGTGTATGCTCGCTGTCGAGCGCGGTCAGGCGCATATCACCGTTCAGATCAACTGCGCTGCCGGGAGCTTTGCCGCGCCCTTTCATCGACATATGCTCTGGTTTTTCCTTTTCCGGGCGTGTTATATCCATCGTAAACTTGGCCTTGACCGCGCCGATGCCAACTGCCACGACTGCTTTCCAGTGTTCCTCGCCCAATACTTCCATACTCTGGAAACCAGGCGCACAGGCAGCGACATTATTGACATCCTCTAAAAAAGCCCATGCTTTTTCTATAGGAGCGGCAATGCTTTGTGTACCAGAAAACTCCATCGCTCAAACTCACCTTTCGTTCTTTACCAGGTACTCCTGTGGATTGCGTTCAAACAGCCGTTTGCAGGCTGGACAGCAGAAATAGAAGTCTTGCCCGTCTACGACGCTATGATGGCGGGCGGTGGCAATTTCTACCATCATACCACACACAAGATCAATGGCAGTGCCGTTATCATGCTGCGAGTTTTCACTTTGCGCCCGTTCCTCATGTGGAATAGCTTGCTGCGTCAACCCGTGGTGATCTCGCCGCCGCACCTGCACCAACTCGGCCAGAATGCTGGCGGCGATTTCCGCGGGCGTCACCGCGCCAATATCCAGTCCGACAGGCGCTTTGATGCGCTCAATCTGCTGCTCGGTGAATCCAGAAGAGCGCAGGTATGCGCGGCAGGCATCGGCGCGTTTGGGGCTGCCAACCATGCCAATATACCCCGCTGAAGTGCGTAAAGCCTGCTCAAGGGCATCTTCATCGTAGAAGCCATGTGTAGCCACGATGATTGAGGTGCGTTCATCAACCAGCAACTGGCTGAGATCCGCTGAAGTAAGCTGCGTCACGCTGAAATCAAGCACTTCGGCGAGCCTCATCAACGCTCCAACTACCGGTGATTCGCCAATCAGCACAAGCTGTGGTAGGGGTATATGTGGTTCCATATAGATATCCAGCACGCCGCCACTGGCGCAGCTCATAGGAAACACGCGCATATCATCGCGCTCCATCGCCGTCTCCGAAGTCCCCAGGCGCAGCAAATACGCTTCGTCGCCCTCACGCAAGATGCGCTGCGCCTCTCGGATCACGACAGGCTGCGCGCAACTCCCGCCTATCCAGCCCGTCATCGTGCCATCGGCCTGGATAATGGCGCGCGCGCCCACCTTAGCCGAGGTGGGCCGCTCGCACCACACTACAGTAGCCAGCACATAAGGTTCATTAGCCTGCGTCAAGCGATACGCCAGCTCGAGAAGTGTATCGGTCATATTGTCCCTCTGGGAATCAGTGCTCCTAATCCCCTGCCAACCCATGCTCGTTGAGAACCTTCCACACCTTCGCCGGGGTAATGGGAATATCGATATGGCGCACACCAGCATGCGCGAGCGCATCCACTACTGCGTTAGCGATAGCCTGCGGCGCGCCCACTGTCGGTGATTCGCCGACTCCTTTAGCCCCGATAGGATGGTGTGGGGATGGAGTGACCGTCCGGTCGGTCTCCCAATGCGGTGTCTCCATCGACGTGGGGATCAGGTAATCCTGGAAGTTGCTTCCCAGCACATTGCCGTCCTCGTCGTAGGACAACTCCTCGTACATTGCGGGCGCAAGACCCTGCGTTAACCCACCGTGTATCTGCCCCTCCACGATCATAGGATTAATAATCGTGCCGCAGTCATCCACCGCCATGAAGCGGCGAATATGTACCTGCCCGGTGCCGCGATCAATATCCACGACACAGATGTAGCTGCCAAACGGGTAAGTCAGATTGGGAGGATCGTAGTAGTTGACGGCCTCCAACCCCGGCTCCAGGTATGGTGGGCAATTGGTGTAGGCTGCGAATGCCAGCTCCTGGATGGTCTTGCCCTTGCCGGGAGACCCTTTGACAAAGAAACGCCCTGGCTCCCATTCCAGGTCCTCTTCACCCACTTCCAGCAGGTAGGCGGCTATCTTCTTCGCTTTTTCGCGCACTTTTCTGGCTGCCAGGGCGGTGGCCGCACCGGCTACCGGCGTGCTGCGGCTGGCATAGGTACCCAGGCCGTAAGGCGCGGTATCGGTATCGCCATGCTCGATATCGATATCATCCGGCGACATACCCAGTTCAGCCGCGATGATCTGCGCGAAGGTTGTTTCATGCCCCTGACCCTGCGTCTGCACGCCAATACGCGCCAACGCCTTGCCTGTTGGATGCACGCGAATCTCGCAGCTATCGAACATCTGGATACCGGCAATGTCAAAGTGCTTGCCGGGGCCTGCGCCGACGATCTCGGTGAAGCTGGAGATGCCAATGCCCATCAATTCGCCGCGCGCCCTTTTCTCAGCCTGTTCGCGCCGCAGTCCCTCGTAATCCACGTTCTTCATAGCCAGTTGTAGGGCCGCTGCGTAGTTGCCACTGTCATAGGTCCAGTCAAGCGCGGAACGATAGGGAAAGGCTTCTGGCTTGATGAAGTTCTGCATGCGCAACTGCGCCGGATCTTTGCCCAGTTTATAGGCCAGCGTATCCATCGTGCGCTCGATCATGTACGATGCCTCGGTAACGCGGAAGGAACAGCGATAGGCGATGCCGCCGGGCGCTTTGTTGGTATGCACCGCGTCCACCTCGACAAAGGCATTTTTGAAGTCATACGAGCCGGTGCAGATGTGGAACAGCCCGGCGGGAAACTTGGTAGGCTGCGCTGCCGCGTCGAAGGCTCCATGATCCGCCAGCGTATAGACACGCAGCGCCTTGACGGTTCCATCTTTATCGGCAGCGATTTCGGCCTTGATATGATAATCGCGCCCGAAACCGGTGCTGCACAGGTTCTCGGTACGGTCCTCGATCCACTTGACCGGCTTGCCGGTGGTAATTGAGGCGACGACTGCACATACGTAACCGGGATAGATGGGAACCTTGTTGCCAAAGCCGCCGCCAATGTCCGGCGAGATGATGCGAATGCGATGTTCCGGCAGACCGGCGACAATCGCGAACAGCGTGCGGTGCGCGTGCGGGGCCTGTGAAGTCAACCAGACCGTCAGTTTGCCCGTCCCCTTGTGATAGTCCGCCACGCAGCCGCAGGTCTCGATGGGAGCAGGATGGATACGTGGAATATACATCTCCTGCTCTACGACCACACCATTAGCCTCTGCTTCTTTGAAGGCAGCATCGGTCCCCTGGCGGTCGCCCGTCTCCCAGTGGTAAATCTGGTTGGTGGGCTGCTTCTCCTTTTTATCAGGGCGCAGCAGTGGCGCATCGGCCATCATCGCCTTCTTCGGGTCAACCACCACCTGCAGTGGCTCATAATCCACCTCGACGGCAGCCACGCCATCGGCGGCGGCGTTGCGGCTGGTGCCAACCACAAAAGCGACTTCCTGCATCTGGTACATCACGCGATCCAGTGCCAGCACCGCTTCAGTATCGCCGGAAAGTGTGGGCATCCAGGCCAGCCCTGCGGCTTCCAGGTCTTTGCCGGTAATTACAGCCAGCACGCCTGGAACCTTCAAAGCTTCGCTGATATCGACGTTTTTAATCAATGCATGTCCGTATGGACTGCGCACGATATCCCCATAGAGCATACCTGGCAACTGTACATCATCTACGTAGTTGCCCTGCCCTCGAATGAAACGCGCATCTTCTTTGCGCTTATACGCTTCTCCCAGCGCGTGTGAATGCACATGCGTCGCCATTACTCGCCTCCTTCTGCGCCAACTGGCACCTGTTCAGCCGCTCGCATCTTTTCGGCGGCATACTGGACAGCTTTCACAATATTCACATAGCCGGTGCAGCGGCACAGGTTGCCTGAGATGCCTACGCGGATCTCATGCTCGCTGGGATTGGGATTGCTCCGCAAGAGGGCCAGGCTGGTCATCATCATGCCAGGTGTGCAATAGCCGCATTGCAGCGCGTGCATTTCGTGAAAGCCTTCCTGCAACGGGTGCAATTTGTCGCTTTGTTCCAATCCTTCGACGGTCATGAGCTGGCGGCCATCGGCCTGAACAGCGAACATAGTGCAGGATTTCGTAGCCTTGCCGTCAACCAGAATGGTGCATGCGCCACACGAGGTGGTATCGCAGCCGATATGCGTACCCGTCAGGCGCAGCGTATCGCGAATCCAATGCACGAGTAATGTTCTGGCCTCGACATCCCCTTCGTAGGGAGTTCCATTGATGGTAACAGAAATATGATGGGTGCTCATGCTATTCACCTCCTGTAGCACGGGCCAACGCCTTACGCAGCGCGCGCACGGTTAGAGTACGCACCATTGCGCGTTTGTAGCCGGCGGGGCCGCGAGAATCGCTTGTAGGTTGTGACGCGGCAGCTGCCTCGTCGGCGGCGTTGTGTATGGCCGCGTCGTCCAGTGGCTTGCCATGCAGTAATCGTTCGGCTGCGCGCGCCCTGATGGGTACCTGCCCGACATTGGTCAAACCAATACCGGCATAATTGACGTTGCCGCTGCCATCCAGCGTGATATAAGCCGCCGCGCCGACGATAGCATAATCACCTACCTTGCGTTCAAGTTTGAAATATGCGCCGCCGCTTCTCTCTACCGGAGCCGGAATACGGATCTCGATGAGCATTTCATTGGATGCAAGCGCTGTCTCAAATGGGGCGTCTGTAAAGAAGTCATCAATTAAAATGACGCGCTCACCGTCAGGGCCACGAGCTACAACGCGCGCTCCGAGAGCAAGCATTGTGGCGGGATGATCGTTAGCAGGGTCAGCATGCGCGATATTGCCGCCTACGGTAGCCCAATTACGCACCACCGGGTCAGCAACCATAGAAGAGGTCTCGAGCAAGATAGGATAACGCTCGCGAATAAGAGTGGAACTATCCAGTTCCGCCTCGCGCGTCAATGCGCCGATGTGTAAGACGCTATCTGCCTCCCGGATATATTCCAGGCTATTGATGTGGTTGATATCGACCAGCACCGATGGCCCGGCTATGCGGAACCGCATAAGTGGAATGAGGCTCTGGCCACCGGCCAAAATTTTGGCTTCACCGCCATGTCGATCTAGCAGCGCGACAGCTTCGTCTACACTTCGCGCTACCAGATAATCGAAAGAACCAGGAATCAAAATTTCACCTCCAGGTCTAAAATTTACACTTTCCTGCGCTTCAACGGAAATGCGCCAGACAAGAGGGGGGAATTTGCGCCAGGATAAGC
>DATGGW010000252.1:0-14297 GCA_035308345.1 Ktedonobacteraceae bacterium
GAGTGAGCATGATTTTTCCCGCGATCGGGTTATAGACCATACTGGGATGAGTGAATGTCACGGTCTGGCCCTGGAGGGTGGCAGAGAGAGCCGGCGCGGTATCGGGATGCTGTTGCAGCCAGTTGGATCCGGTCCAGGTCCAGGTATCGTTGAGGGCAATTCCATAAAAGGCGGCATTCTGGCCGCCAAAGAGTACTAACTGGCCGCTTGCGGCATCATACGCCAGACCGGCCTGAGTGCGCGCGGGCGGCACAGTGGCTGGATGCTGCTGCAGCCAGTTGGAGCCGGTCCAGGTCCAGGTATCGTTGAGGTCAGGTGTATTAAAGCCAGTAATGTGTTTACCGCCAAAGAGGACTAACTGACCGCTTGTGGCATCATATGCAAGGTTGGCTTCCATGCGCGCCGGAGGAGAATTGACGGGGTGCTGCCGCATCCAATCGCTGCCATTCCAGGTCCAGGTGTCGCCCAGGATGGGAGTCCCACCGGTATTAGCGTTACTTATTCCACCGAAAAGCACCACTTGCCGTGTGGTAGGATCGTAGGCGATGGCAGCGCCATCGCGTGGACCTGGACTGTGGGCCGGATGCAGTCGGGTCCAGGTCGAGCCGTTCCAGCTCCAGGTATCGTCCAGTGGAGGTGCGCCGGTGTAATCCTGTCCGCTGAAGAGCAACAGCGAGTTTGTCGCATCGTCGTAGACCAGTTGCGCATTGCCGCGACCGGATGGCGCGAGAGCTGGCTGCACGACGCCTGGAGTCGGAGTTGACGCCTGGGTCCGGGTAAGCTGCGGCGTCATGGTGGGGTGAGCAACCACGCCATGCTGATGGTGTGTACCACCTGCCCATAGGACGCTGCCAACCAGCACAGCTGCTACTAGCAAAGCTGCCACCAGGGCGTAGACTCGCCGCGATCGGCGCGCTGGCCTCGCTTTCTGCTGTGCCGGGACCTCTGAAAAAGCACCAACATTTGTCCACGCGGATAAGGGCGATCTCGGAGCGGGTTGCGCATCGAGAGCCGGCATATTGTTTATGCGCGCAGCGTAGCGTGCCCCGACGCGCTCTAGCACTGCCCGATCCTCCTCGCACATGACTTTGAGTTCTTGCGTAAGAGCTGCGTTGAGGTGCTCGCGAGGTTGGACTTGTAGGAAGCGCTCTATCTGTTCTTCGACGGTTTCAGGAGAAAAATCATCGTTATTCATCATGATGGGGAGAACCTCCTTGATGATACATGCTTCGCAAATGATTGAGAGCGCGGCAGAGCAGGGTGCGCGCGGCCCCCTCGCTTTTCTGGAGCTGCTGGCCAATCGCTTTTGAACGCAATCCATAGGCAAAACGCAGCCAGAGCACCGTTTGATACTGTTCAGGCAAGGCCGCAAAACGTTCGTGCAAGAGCCGGTGATCCTCGTGGCGCAGCGCAATATGCTCCGGCGAATGCTCGTCGGCAACAAGCTGCTCTATGCTCATCTCATTTAAGGGAACAGATGGATGACGAATGCGCTGGCGGTAATAATCCGCCAGCTTTTGCCGGGCAACATGGAGAAGCCAGGCCCGTTGTTCCTCTTCGGGCAGCGTGAGTGGTATCTGCTTTTCGATGGCGCGCAGGAAGACTTCTAACAGCAAGTCCTCCGCGTCTTCTCTGATCGCCAGATACCTGCGCAAATACAGAAGAACCGCCTGAGCATGTCGTTGATATATTTCTGTGGCAGGTGCTTGTTCGCCTGCCTCAGATGCGTTCCAGGCCCGTCGAGGATGCATAGTAATTACTACTCCCGTCATAGCGTGAGATCTCACCTTATTAACCGCCACAACAAGCAAAACGTTACACTCACCTCGAAAGTGGTAACATTCGCATGGCTGAAGCTGGCACTGTGGAGTTCGATGCTTCTGCAATCTGGCTTGCTCGTTCCCACTATAAGCGCAAGAAACGGATAGATTCTCCGCTCAAAGTATCTTATCATGTAGCTATGAGGATTTGGAAAACAGGAGAAATAAAAAATGCACGATGTAATGAATGAAATTGAAGAACAGTACTGGCAGGCATTCATGGAACGTGATAGCCGCGCCGACGGCACGTTTTTCGTCGCCGTGCGCTCCACTGGCATTTACTGCAAACCATCCTGCCCGTCGAGACGGCCAAAGCGGGAGAATGTCGTGTTCTTCGCGCTGCCAGAAGCGGCAGAGCAGGCGGGGTATCGCGCCTGCAAGCGCTGCCATCCGCGCGAGACCGCACAGGCTGATTCCCAGGTAGAATTGGCGCAGAGTATCTGCCGCTATATCGAGCAGCATCTTGGAAGCGTGCTCAGCCTGGCTGAACTCAGTAAGCAGGTAAACATGAGTCCATTTCATCTGCAGCGCATTTTCAAGCGTGTCATGGGCATTTCGCCGCGCCAGTACGCGGAAGCCTACCGTTTAGGCCAGTTTAAAGCTCAATTGAAGGAGGGTGAAACGGTGACAGAGGCATTATATGAGGTTGGATACAGTTCCAGCAGTCGATTGTACGAGCGCGCGCCGGGGCAGCTCGGCATGACTCCCACGACATATCGACGCGGCGGAGTGGGTATGCGAATTGGCTACACCATCGTTGATTCGTCCCTGGGACGTTTGCTGGTGGCGGCTACGGAAAAAGGCGTGTGTTCCGTGTGTATTGGTGATGACGACGCCGCGCTTGAAAAGACTTTTCAAAAAGAGTATCCCGGGGCCGATATCCGGCGCGATACTAATGGCGCACCTCTGCATACCTGGGTCGAGTTGTTAGTCCAGCATCTCAATGGACAGCAGCCGCATCTTGACCTGCCGCTGGATGTGCAGGCGACCGCGTTTCAATGGCGCGTCTGGCAGGCGCTGCAGGCAATCCCTTATGGTGAAACTCGTTCATATAGCCAGGTGGCGCAGGCTATTGGTCGACCCGCTGCCGCGCGCGCCGTCGCGAATGCCTGCGCGAGCAACCCCGTCGCTATCGCGGTTCCCTGCCATCGCGTGGTGCGCGAGGATGGTAAGATGGGCGGCTACCGTTGGGGTGAGGAACGCAAGCAACACCTGTTGCAAAAAGAGGCGGAACACGTTTTGTAGACGCTATCCATCGCGTCCCTACATATTGACTTTCCCCATTTTTGTGCTTTGGCTGTAGCAACAGGGAACGTTCCCTGTTACTATACAATGTATAGTGCATGTGTATAAAAGTCTTCGGGGGATTGTAGGGACGCGATTGATCGCGTCCGCTTCTCAAATGGAGGGACGCGATCAATCGCATCTGCTTACCAGAGGAAGGAGGGCGTAATGGAGTTCCTTCTATTGCTTATTGTGCTCGTCATGCTCATAGTGTTGGACATCACTGTCGTACGTTGGGGGTCAAACAGCCTCGATGGCATCGATAGTCCCGAATGGGAACGACGCCAGGCTTGGTACGCTTTTCATTAGGTTCACCAGGTTAACCAGGTCATATTATGCAAGAAAGTCAATTTAGCGGCACAGAAGTGGTGGCAGCTTCGCCTACAGCGGCGGGGACAAGCGCCACTACTGCGCCTCGCCCAAAGCGACTTGTAATTATCCTATCATTACTCTCACTCTATACCCTCTGGGGCGGAACGTATCTTGGTATGCGTATTGCCCTGGAAGGTATTCCTCCCTTTTTCGTTGCAGGCTTTCGCCAGTTGACGGCAGGCATCATTCTCTATATCTTCTTGCGCCTACGCGGGGCGGCGCGACCCACTCGCGCGCAGTGGTTGGGCGCGGCTGTCGTGGGTGGGTTGCTGCTGGTAGTCGGCAACGGGGGGGTGGTCTTCGCGGAGCAATGGGTCTCGTCTGGGCTGGCGGCTCTAGCCCTCGGCGCGATACCGCTCTGGGCGGCGCTCTTCTCCGGCCTGTTTGGACGCTGGCCCCGACCTATCGAGTGGTGTGGGTTGGCAATAGGTTTCGCCGGGCTGATTTTGTTAAACCTGGAGAATGGTCTGCATGCCAATCCCCTGGGCGCAATTGTGCTGCTCATTGCACCCATCGGCTGGAGCCTCGGCTCTATCCTGAGCCAGCACTTGCCCAGTCCCAAAGGATTGATGGCGAGCGCGGCCCAGATGCTCGTGGGCGGTGTTATGTTGTTTATCGTGGGGTCTATCGCCGGCGAGCGCATGACCAGTTTTCCCGGCCTACGTCCACTGGCAGCGATGCTCTATTTGATCGTAGGTGGTTCGCTAATAGGATTCTGCGCTTATGGCTATCTGTTGAGCCACGTGCGCCCGGCCCTGGCAACTAGCTACGCCTATGCCAACCCGCTGGTAGCGGTGGGCCTGGGTGTCGCGCTGGCAGGCGAGCATGTGAGCTGGATGGAAGTGCTGGCGATGTTGACCATCCTGTCGGGTGTCGTGCTGGTCACGATGGGACGCGAGCGTAGCCATTGACGAGCATAAACTATGCTTTCCCAACGTTAAACCGGAAGTGTGCGATGTCGCCATCCTGGATGACGTATTCTTTGCCCTCGAGTCTCTGCAAGCCCTTTTTAGATGCGGCGGCGAACGAGCCGCAGGCCATGAAGTCCTCGAAGCGTGTCACCTCGGCGCGAATGAAGCCGCGCTCGATATCGGAGTGGACCTTGCCCGCTGCTTCCGGGGCTTTCGCGCCTTTGGTCACCGTCCACGCGCGCACCTCGTCTTCGCCAGCCGTGAGGAATGTTATCAGGTTGAGCAGGCGATAACCCACCTGGATCACACGCTCAGCGCCCAGCCTGGGCAGGCCCAGCGATTCCAGGTATTCTGCCGCGTCTTCTGCGGGCAACTCCGCCAGTTCGGCTTCCAGGCGCGCCGAGACGGCTACTACTTCGGCGCTTTCGACCTTCGCCCGTTTCGCAATCGTGGCGATGCCTTTCAATTCACCTTCCTGCTTTTGCGGGTCGATGTTTTCTCCAACGGCAATGCGTCCCAGCAGGTCGTTGGCCGCGCCGAGCGCATCCTCGCTGACATTCAGAACATACATACGGGGTTTCAGGGTGAGCAAGAAGAGTTCACTGAGCGCGGCGCGGTCCTGCGCAAGAAGTTCAACCTGGCTCAACGGCCTCAAATCGTTGAGGGCTTCCTGTAAGAGTTGCAGAATATCGAGTTCCTGCTGGTACTTCTTATCGCCCGATTTGGCCGCCTTTTTCGTGCGCTCGATGCGTTTTTCGACGGTGGTAAGGTCGGTCAGCGCCAGTTCCGCGTTCAGACTGTCCAGGTCGCGGTTCGGGTCGATGTTGTCGTAGATATGTGGGATGTTGCTGTTCTCAAAGGTGCGCAGCACGACGGCAAGGGCATCGGCGTTGCGAATATGCCCGATAAACTCGGCGCTTAACCCTTCACGTTTCTCGCCAGCAGCGTGCGCGCTCTGCCCAATGCCAGCCACATCCACAAATTCGACGGTGGCATAAGTAACTTTCCTGGGATGGAATATGTCCGCCAGTGGTTGCAGGCGCGAATCCGGTACCTGCACAACGGCGAAATTGGCCTGCACAGTGCTGGTCGCGTAGCCACTAACGGGCGCACCAGCTTTCGTAATTGCATTAAACAGGGTGGTCTTCCCGCTCTGGGGCAGACCGATGATTCCAATAGTAAGAGCCATGCAAACCTCGTTTACTGCCAGGGCGGGGGCAAGCCCCGCCTGTACCCTACGCGAACAGGACGGTCCACCGTACAGGGTACGGGCGGGGCTTGTCCCCACCCTGGTTTACTTGACGTTATCTCAACAAGCCTATACAATATGCATGTCTGAATACGTTTTCCCACAAATTGGAGGATAGCTTTTATGCCATTGTACGAGTATTATTGCTCGGACTGCAAATCCAAATTCGAACTGCTTGTCAGCCACCAGCACGCCGACGATGTCGTATGCATGAAATGTCGCGGCGAAAAAGTGCGCCGCCTGCTCTCTGTCTTCGCTCGCCCGTTAAGCATGGGCAATGGAGAAGATGGAGACTTTGATGATGAAATGGAACCTTCGATGGGCAGTTGCGGCTGCGGCAATGGCAGTTGCGGCTGCAATTAAGCAGGTTTTACCAGCATGTTCAACAAAATCAGCTATCGACGCGGCGTGATAGAGGGTGTCATCATCTATACACTGGGTCGCCTGGGGGCGCTGATTACGCCCGCCTTTTTCCCCGGCTGGCTTCTCGTTATCGCCCCATTGCTTTTCTTAACCCTGCAATTTCTGATCGCGCCCCTGTGGGCAACGCGCCGCATACAGTCTACCAAACGCGAGCGATTAAGTAAACGGTTCTGGCTACTTGGCCCACGCCTGGCCGGTATTTGCATTGCCGTTGACCTTGTCATCTCGCTCGCGATGGGACTGGCGCTCTTTACCTTTACCTCCGTGCAGCAAGGTCCCGCGATGGTGCGATTCTTCGCGAGCGGCTCTAATCACCTGAGCCTGCTCGACTTCGGCTTCTACGAGTTGCGCAGTATTGCGCTGCTGCTTGCCTTCTACATGCTCACAGTCGTTTGTACGCGGCTGGCCCAGGGTGGGTTCTTGAGGTTTACCATGCCCGCTGGTGGCAATCGGGTGACGCTTTGAACCGGTCAAGAATCCTGTTTGTTCAAATACCAGCTAAAGGAACCTCCGCGCAAGCGGCGTGTAAGCGGTCGCAGGTGGCTTGAAACATGGCGCTGGAACCCCTCGGAGACAAGAATATGCACGAGAGGCGAGCACATCAGGCGGTGCTCAAGGCGACGATAGGCATTCAGATGCGCCGGACGGAAGATCCGCCAGGGCAAGACGACATCATCCCCTACCAGTTCAATATCCCTGCTGCTGCCGAGCCCGCGCTTTTCAATCAGTTGCAGGTGCTCGATGGCTTGAGGATCAAGGCCAATCAGCCGGGCACAGGTCGTATCGGCAGCCACCAGGTCCTGAGATGAAAGTACCATATTCATTGCGACGGGGGTTCCATAGACCGGTCCATTGCCCTCCATGGCGATCATTCCGTCGACTAGCGTCACGAGCCGCCCTGCAAAAACCGTATTGATATCGCAGATCGCCTGGCTCAGCCAGCGATGATAAATTACGCGCCGACCCTCTGGAATCATGCCATACATATTTTTGAGAGAACAGGTCATGGTGGCGTACTTATGGGTCTTGATTTTGGGAATGGTAATCACAAGCTCGGCTTCTGCCTGGCGATAGGAGAGTTCGAACGAGCGGAAATGCAGACCATCGACCGGCACTCGTACTTTCTGGTCTTCCGTGAAATTGGCAAAGGTCGCCCCATAGCGCCTGCACAGGTTGTCCAGGTCCATATAGCGCACGGCCTGCGCCAGCCTGCGTCCCTGCACATGCGTGCCGACTTCGCTTTCGCCAACCGTGACCTGGCATCTGGCATCGGCAAGCAGTGAAAGCAGGCTTCCAAGTACCGGTACACTGGTATTCGCGCCGCGCGCAATGTAATCGGGGTTATCTGTGATTAGATTGGGCTTAACCACAACTTTCAGCCCCAGCGTGAAACGCGCCAGGCACCCTGAAAGTTCCAGCACCCTGGTAACGGCCGGGCTGACATTCTGTGGATCCGCTTGCGCAATTGCGACACGGCTCATCGTACCAACTCCTTCGCCTCTTGATCGATGAGGTCTTTACTAACATGCGATACGATCACTTTAATCTTGCCCGATTTGGCGCGCTCAATGTGATCAACCTGTTTCGGGGTAACGTTGACGCCTGCGCCAACAATGGGACGCAGCGCGTTCTCGATCTGTTGTGGCGTGTCTTCGTTCCAGGAAGGCGCGGCTTCGCACAGCACATCTATCTCGTTGACCGTATGCTGCACAATCTGAAAGCGCAGAATTCCCTCGACAAAGAGCAGGGCTTTCTTCGGAACGTGCGGTGAAACCAGCTTTCCACCCGGCAGCACCAGAAAATCGAGCATCTTGCCATCGATCACATGCATCGTGGGGAGATGGCAGCCGCAGGTGCAGGATGCAGACGATGGGCGACCGGCGTCCGAGGAGCGGTAGCGGATGAGCGGCATGGCTTTGTTATACAGGCTGGTAACCACAATCTCGCCAATTTCCCCCGGCGCGGCCGCTTTCCCATCATTGAGGAACTCGGTCAGGATGACATCAGCATTGATGTGGTACTCCCCGGCCTTGTGGCATTGCCAGCCGACATCACCGACCTCGATGAGACCGTAAATATCCATAATTTCTTTCCCGAAGACCTCGCGCACCAGCATCCGCGTGTCCTCGCCGAGCAGCTCGGCCACCGTAAAGATGAGGCGCGGTTTCCAGTTGGTAATCTTACGGCGTCGCACTTCTAGCGCGACCGCGTGCAGCGAGGTAGGATAGGCCTGGAGCACGCTGGGACGAAATGCCAGAATGCCGTTCACCTGGTCATCCAGGTCTTCAATCACATCAACGTCAACCCCTTTGGTGACATACTTTTTTAGAAATGTGCGCCAGCTCCCGCCGGTGATCTGGTGTCCGCCGCGTTTGCGTGTCATCGCGATGTTGATCCAGCGGTCTCCAGGACGCACACCGCACCACAGTTTTTCGCGCACCTTGATGGCGCGCGCGACATTCAGCGCCTGCCCATCGTAGGCATATTCAACCGGCTCCCCTGTCGTGCCTGAAGAGTGCGTTACTTTGCATGTTTTCACATCGACACCACGAGCCAGCATCTCGGAAAAATGCTCCTTCACATCGGCCCTGTTGATAACGGGGAAATAACTGAGGTCTTCAAGGCGTCGAATATCCTGGGGCTTGATCCCCAGCGCATCCATCGTTTCCCTGTAGTAGACCGTGTTCTGGTAGGCGTGGGCGATTACCGAGCGTAATCGTCGCAATTGCACCGCCTTAAGATGTTCCTCGCCTATGGTCATGCCCCGCATCAAGCCGGGGAGATTTTTTACGACTGCTAACATAACCTGACTTTGCCTTTCATACTAATGGTTTTTAACGATTAAAAATGGGACGAAGTCGTGAGAGCAATAAACCTTTAAAGATGCTGGCGGATGAAGCGGTTCAGCTGAGTGCGTTTCTGCTTATCCATTCCCATTGCTCCCAACAGGGTGCCTCCAAGCTGGAGACAGCCATTCATGCCGCGCCAGCTCCAGCGATAAGTCCGCGAAAGCCACGCCAGAAGCGCAAAAGGAAGCGGCCTGGCGATCTCTCGCTCGTGGTAGAAAAGCGTTCCATCGGGCGTATATGAGAAAATACCGTTGCCGGTGCGAAAGTTGCCCTGGCGCAGCGCGCCCAGCACATCCTCCTCTCGGCAGGGTGAGCCTTTCGGCGCATCGGTCTGCACCAGGGTAAGAATTTTGCGCTTTGGATCAACCTTGTGAATATCATTGCCGCCCGTGAAGAATTTGCCAGCCGGCTGCCGCTTGCGCCAGCCAACCAGCCAGTCAACAGGCGGCATGTACCCGCCCATATGCCCGCCGTTCCATCCTTCCAGCCCGTGCGCCCGTATCAGTACCTCCGCTATCACCTTGCCCTCTTCAGGATGCGCAAGGATCACCACCGTTTGCGGTGACACTTGCCGCATAACCTGCATGGGATCGCGCGTGCAGATAAATGTGCGACACCCCAGCAGCAACATATCTCCCGACTCGGTGGACACCTCAAGCCCCGGAATGAAACGAAAGCGCTCATCGCTCAAGGCGTCACATTCGCGCAGGTAGGCCACATAGTCCTCCGCGCTCGTTCGTTCGGCATGTTCAGTCATGGCTGCGAAATCTAGAGAAGGCGCCCAGCGCTGCCGCAGCGCGCGCAGTGAGTAGCAACCCTCTTTTGAACAGGCCGAGTGATTGTGGATAATGCCACGATACTCCATCTAAGCTATCTCCATCCTTGATGACTTCGTAGGGCGCGATAAATCGAGTCCCTACACCATGAAAAAGCAGGCAAACACCTGACATTGAACTATGCCTTCTGTGGAGGAAGTTGGGTATCATCCGTTCTGGATGAAATCAGTAACGAGGCGGCTATGGCAGGGGTGCTACGCGAGACTCTCGCGGTTGCACTGGCTCTTTGTATGATGGGCGCCTTTATAGGTGTACACCGTAATGGCCCCGGCAATCTTCATCAAGTTCATATTGACAATCCAATCCTATCCGCCACGTTACCCCTTTGTCATGAGCGCTGGTGCTCCCACGAAAAGCAGTTCCCAAAATATCCGTCTATAGGATAACCTGAGATCAATACGATTGTCAATATGTAATCGATAAATCGAAAGAATCGAATTGAATGATGCGATAAGCCTGGTCCCCAGGTATCGAATTAGTTCGATCTACAACGAATTATCCGGGCGGCCACGGAGCGATTTGATGTAATTTGAAACACAATGAGTATGGAAGAACACGAAAAATACAGAAGCTGGCATTTGGCATGCTTTTTATAATGAAGTTTTGAAAGGGGAAATCACATGGTTTTTAGTCAATTCATGTGGTTGTCCTGGAAGATGTTGAAGATGGAAGGGAAGAAAAAGGAACACTGTATGGAAAGTACTACAGGCGTGTCAGGAGAGGGTATATTCCTGTCCGTCATTATTCCTGTATTTAACGAAGAGGACAATATTTCGCTGCTGCACACGAGCCTCAGTCGTGTTTTGCAAGAGCAGGGTGTAGGAACTCGATTCATCGAGTCCTACGAAGTCATCTACGTAGATGATGGCAGCACCGATGATTCATTTCAGCAACTCAGTAAGCTGGCGGCTATCGACACGCATGTACGCGTTGTCAAACTGCGCCGCAATTTTGGACAGACCGCCGCTATCTCGGCCGGTATACATCATAGCGCCGGGGAGGTACTGGTTTTCATGGATGGCGACCTTCAGAATGATCCTCTGGATATCCCACGTTTGCTGGCTAAGCTCGACGAGGGATACGATGTGGTCAGTGGTTGGCGCAAAGATCGCAAAGACGCACAATTGAGCCGTAAGCTGCCTTCATGGCTGGCCAACCGGCTTATCTCTAAAGTCAGTGGCACCTATTTGCATGATTATGGATGCACCCTGAAAGCTTACCACCGTGAAGTATTTCAGCACGTGCGGCTCTATGGCGAAATGCACCGCTTCATTCCCGCCTACGCCGCCCTGACTGGAGCTACCATTGCTGAAATCGAGGTTGCGCATCATCCCCGGCGTTTCGGCGTCTCGAAATACGGCATATCGCGCACCTTCCGTGTCATACTTGATCTGCTGACCTTGAAGTTTCTGGGCAGTTTCGGCACCAAGCCGCTGTATGCCTTTGGCATGCCCGGTATGGCTTCACTCACATTGGGAGGAGCGCTCGCATCATGTGTGCTCGGTCAAAAAATCTTTCCGCCGCACGTGCGAGCTCACCGCAATCCCTTGCTCTCACTCTCTGTCTTGTTTTCAGGGTTTGGCATGCAATGCCTCATGATTGGCCTGCTCGCTGAATTGCTCATGCGTACCTACCATGAGTCTCAGGGCAAATCGACCTACGTTGTCAGCAGCATCCTTTCAGCGCAGCGGCCCGCGCTTAAAATGCCAGGACGCACGCAAGGGGCACCCCTATCCTACTACGAAGCGGCTGGTGCAGCCGTATAGGGAGGGAACGGGCGGGTCCCTGGGCACTCAGCCCCTGGTCCCCGCCCTGTTTCGTCGCTAGAAAAGGATTTGTAAGAACAGTGAGAGATTGTACCATGCGCATACTCATGATTGCCCCGGAGCCATTTATGGAGCCGCGCGGCACACCGTTTAGCGTCTATCACCGCGCCAAAGCTCTACTCGCCCTGGGCTATGAAATAGACCTTGTGACGTATCCTATTGGAGAAAAGGTAGCCCTGCCCGGACTGCATGTCTATAGAACGCCATCGCTGCCGTTCATTCGCAAAGTGAAGATAGGGCCATCGCTTGCCAAGCTTCCGCTGGATATGCTGCTGTTTCTGACAGCTCTCTGGCGACTCCTGCGCCCTGGCCTCAGACGCTATCGCTATCTGCATACGCATGAAGAGGCGGGCCTGATGGGCGTAGCCCTGGCCTTTCTCTTTGGCTGCACCGGCCTGAAGCATATCTATGATATGCACTCCGATCTCGCGCAGCAGATGTCCAACTTTGCTTTTTCTAAAAGCGCGCTCTTCATTCGTGCCGTCGAGGCCATCCAGAAGCTTATCGTGCGCCGGGCACACGCGGTGATCGCTATCTGCCCCGACCTGGAGCAGACCGTCAGGCGTCTCTCTCCCCATACGCCGGTCTACATGATCGAGAATGTTGCCGTTGACGAGGCGCTGCCGCCGGCCAATGCCGCTGATGCGCTGCGCCTGCGCCAGCAACTCAAGATTGGGGACGGTCCCGTCCTGCTCTATACTGGTACCTTTGAAAGCTACCAGGGCATAGAACTGCTGCTGCGCAGCGCCGCCATCGTGCATTCGGCATGCCCAACTGCCCGTTATGTGCTCGTGGGCGGCAAACCTGAACAGGTCGCAAAGCAGCGCCTGCTTGCCCGGCAGCTAGGAGTGGCCGACATGCTTTGTTTTACCGGCCAGCGGCCCCTGCAAGAGATGCCGCAGTATATCGCCCTGGCCGATATACTCTTAAGCCCGCGCAGTGGAGGCACCAATACACCCTTGAAGTTGTATACCTACTTGCGCTCCGGCAAGCCTATTCTGGCTACCGCCATTCTTTCGCATACCCAGATACTTACGCCTGCCGTGGCAAGACTGGTTACGCCCACAGCCGAAGGATTAGCGCAGGGAGCCATAGAACTTTTGCAAGATAGATCGCTGGCGCTAACGCTGGCAGAGAAAGGCAAACAGCTTGCTGAAAAGCACTACAGCTGGCCCGCCTTCATGGAAAAAAATCGCCTGGCGTATAACGCCTTCACCGGCAGCCAGGCGTAGTCGTACGGGGTACGGGCGTGCCCAGCCCCCGTGCCCTTGGTCCACGCCCTGGGTTGTAATTGTATGTGAAAATGAAAGAGGAACATAATATGCGTTGTCTGGTTACGGGGGTAGCAGGGTTTGTTGGCTCGCATCTGGCCGAGCGTTTATTGGCAGATGGCCACCAGGTCTGTGGCATAGACTCCTTTGTTGATTATTATCCGCGCCCCATCAAAGAGGCGAACCTTGAAAGTCTACGGTCCTCGAACCGTTTCACTTTTATTGAAGGCGATTTGCTTGCTATAGATTTGCCACCACTGCTTGAAGGCGTCGACCTGGTCTTTCACCAGGCAGCTCAAGCCGGTGTGCGCGCCAGTTGGGGGCATGAGTTCTCCCGTTACGTTGACTGCAATGTGCTCGCTACTCAGCGTTTGCTTGAAGCATCGCTGCACGCCAGGAGTTTACAACGTTTTGTCTACGCCTCCTCCTCCTCAGTCTATGGCGAAACGCTCGCATTGCCCGTGTCCGAAGCCGTCAACCCCCGTCCCATCTCACCCTATGGCGTCAGTAAGCTCGCCGCCGAACACTTATGCACCCTCTACCATCATAATTTCGGCGTGCCCACCGTCTCACTCCGCTATTTTACCGTTTATGGACCGCGCCAGCGACCCGATATGGCCTTCCATCGCTTCTGCAAGGCCATCCTGCATCGCCAGCCCGTGCGCATGTATGACAACGGCTATCAAACTCGCGACTTCACCTACATTTCTGACGTCGTCGAGGCCAATATACGCGCAGCCACCAGAGAAACAGCTATTGGCCAGGTCATGAATATCGCGGGCGGCTCCCGTGTCACCTTGCATGATGTTATTACCATCTTGCAGGAAATTCATGGCTCTCCCATAAACATCGTTTTCGAAGAGAAGCGACATGGAGATGTTCGCCATACCTTTGCAGATACCAGCCGCGCACAGCAAATCATCGGCTATCAACCCCTTGTTGCTCTGCGTCAGGGTCTCTACCACGAATTTCAGCATCTTGCGGCCCTCTATCAGTATGGCTACGCAACGCTCGTTTAACCATTCATCCCTGGGGGCGAGGGTTTTCGCCCCACAGTCGTGGGGGCGATCCCTTGTGGTCGCCCGCCGTATCGCGACCATAAGAAGGTAAGAACAGTGCAGAATCATCGCGTCAGGGTACCGGCGTGGGCTGCTGTCCCCGCCCTGCTCACCGCAGTAACCCTGCTGGCAAAGAAAAAGTGGGTCAGCTTCCCCCTTCGCCTCGCCCTGACCCTCGCCCTCTTTGCCTTCCTTTTCAGATCATTATCCTGGTCATCGCTTCTTGCCGCCATCGAGCAAGCCCAACGCCTCGTCATATTCCTCGGCCTGCTCGTCGGCGTCTTAGGACTGCAAGTCAGCGCCTTTCAGTGGCAGTGCCTTTTACAGGCCGAACGCATTCATGTCGACCTCATTAGACTCATAAAGCTCTACCTCATTGGCACCGCCTTCAGCCATTT